>NZ_JAUBQM010000011.1:63369-94556 GCF_036701245.1 Microcoleus sp. Pol14D4 | reverse complement strand
TTCTCAGCTTGAGGCCATCAGGCCTTGTCTGAGTTACTTTGGCGATACTTGCTTATCAGCACTTATTGAGCAGTTACAAAGTCAAAGCGAACCGTAAGGAACGCCAATCCCGTTTCCCTAGTCAAAATCCCTCCGTTAAATCCGTTAAATCCCTTCTACAATCCATTGCCTAACTTCCTTCTTCCGATCATTTATCACTCTTCCGAAATTTCCACGCAGGAACAAACTTGGAATCTCCCCAAACGCCGCGGCGATTTTTCTTAGCTTCGGCTTCCGCTTGTTCCAGAACACTGGCACTGGGACAGTTTTTCAAGTAAGGACGGTAAACCATTGCTAATCCTTCGCGGGTCAAAACTTCTTGGGCAAATGTGCCGTTTGGCAAACGAACTTCGCTAACTTTGCGGCCGTAGCGGTCAGTATCGGTGACGGTCAAGACAACGCGACCCCCCCCTTGTTTGACGAGCTGCTGCATTCTTTGGTGCGCTAAATTGCCCCACTTAAATTGATTTTTTAGTGCTGATGCTTTGCTATTTTTCTCAGCATTTGTGTGCGCGACTTCCGGTGCATCTACACAGGCAAAACGCACTTTGATATCTTTTCCGGCGCTATCGCTGGCGACAAGGGTGTCGCCGTCGCTGACTCGCTTGACAGCATAGTTGTTGGGCGCTAACTTTTGTGGACACCCGAATAGTAGCAATAGCAAAGCAACTGCACTTAAGGTTTTTATTGTTGGGAAAAGGGGGATTTTTGTTGGGCTCATATTTCTCTGTTTTATTTAGTTTCCATCCAATTTTGCCCAGCGTGGATGTCAACTATCAGCGGTACGCTAAGTGGCAGAGCATTTTCCATCGCAGTTCTAATTTTCGGTTGCAATTCTTCCCATTCATCGGGAGGTACTTCAAAGATTAATTCATCGTGAACTTGCAGCAGCAGCCGCGCCTGATAGTTTTGCAAAATTTTGTGTACCTCAATCATGGCAAGTTTAATGATATCAGCACTGGAACCTTGAATGGGAGCGTTGGCTGCGGCCCGCAAAGATTGGGCGTCATCTCTGCTGACAGATTTAAGTCGATCGGAGTGAATGTCTTGGGGATTGCGACCTTTTAAGTCCAGGAGGCTTTCGCTCTCGAATTTTAAATAGCGGCGGCGGCCGAGTATTGTGGTGACGTATCCGAGGGCGATCGCCTCTTTTTTTACTTTCTCCAAATATTCAAAAACTTTACTGTAACGCTGGTTAAATCGTTCAATAAACTTTTTACCGTCTGCTGAAGTTTTGCCCATCGAACGACCAAACTTAATCGCCCCCATACCGTAAATTACCCCAAAATTAATCGTTTTGCCAAACCGTCTTTCGTCTGGGGTTACTTCCTCTTTTTCAAACAGCAGTTGAGCGGTTACGGTATGCACATCTCGGTTATTTTGATAAGCTTCAATTAACACAGGTTCTTGACTCAAGTGAGCTAAAATTCGCAGTTCAATTTGAGAATAGTCAGCCGACACCATCAGCCAACCTTCTTCTGGTAAAAAAGCTTTGCGAATTTGCCGTGAAAACTCGGTGCGGATGGGAATATTTTGTAAATTTGGATTGGAAGAAGAAAGCCTTCCCGTACCAGTTGCGGTTTGGTTGAAATCTGTATGCACTCGCCCGGTTTCTGCACGCACTAACTGCGGCAAAGCATCGACATAAGTTGATTTCAATTTGGATAATGTTCGGTGTTCTAATAAATCGTCTACAATCGGGTGGTCTCCTTGCAGTTTATCCAATACAGTGGCGTCTGTAGAGTATCCCGTCTTCGTTTTGCGAGACTTTTTCTGAAACTCATCCGGGATTTTTTCTAACAAGATTTCGCTGAGTTGTTTCGGGGAACCTAAATTAAACTTTCTCCCCGCTGCTTGATAAGTTTTTTCTTCTATTTCTTTTAAGCTTTTTTCTAGCTGTTGCGATAGTTCTTGCAGATACGCTGAATCAATGCGAATTCCGCAGTATTCCATTTCTGCTAAAACAGGTTCTAGGGGCTGTTCTACTTCCAACAATAACCCCTCCAAAGTTTTTCCCGGAAAGCTAGTTCTATCATCTTCCTTCAATTTGGCTCTAAGTTTACCTACTAACTGAAATGTAGTGTGAACATCCATGCCGCAGTAGTCGGCTACTTCTCGAATGCTGATGTCAGCAATTGTTTTGTTTTTTGGTACTAATTGGCTGTAAGTTTTCGGAGTGATTTTTAAGTGTTTTAAGTGTTTTCTTATCAGTTCGCTGAGGCTGTGGCTGGTTTCTGGGTCGAGTACGTAACTGGCTAGCATGGTGTCGAAGACGACGCCGGCTAGTTTGATTCCTTGACAGCGCAGGATCGATCGATCGAATTTAGCATTTTGCAGCGCTTTAGGATAATTCTCGCTTTCCAAAATCGAACGCAAAGCATTTAAAACTGTGGCTTTATCCAAGTTTTTGCCCGTTTTATGTCCCGTGGGAATGTAAGCAACATCCTCTTCGCCGATTCCCCAACAGCAGCCAATTCCGACTAATTCCGCGTCTCGTGGTTCGATGGCGGTGGTTTCGGTATCCCACGCCACGGGTGAGGCTTTGTCGGTGAAGGTTTGCAGCAGTTCGACTAATTCGTTTAACTGTTCGGTTGTTTGAATTATTCGGGGTTTAATTGGCAGTTTGTTTTCCTGCTGGGCGGCTAGGGTTTCTGCGGGACTAAAAAACCACAACGCATCGTCTTCTGAACTTTCAGAAGTTGCAGGTGACTTATCTATTGGGGGGTGGACATCGGGTTCGCCCACAGAAACAGGCAAGATGCCTGTTCCACTCTCCATTAAATTGATTGTGGGGAGTAGGGGTTGGGCATCTTGCCCGCCCTTTGCCAATAGTTGTTCAACACCGCCAAAACGCTTTTGAATTTGTTTAACTTTGCTTAAAAATGTTTTAAATTCCAACTTTTCCAGCATTGGAATCAAGGCTGATTCGTCAAAACCTATAAGCTGGCAATCTTCTAAGTTGATATCTAAGGGAACGTCTTGGACTATTGTCGCCATGCGTTGAGAATGATAAGCAGCTTCTTTGCCTTCTTCTAGCTTTTTCTTGGTTGCCCCTTTAATTTCATCTATAGCAGCATAAATGCCGTCGAGGGAATTGTAAGCTTCCAGCAATTGCAGGGCGGTTTTGTCACCGATGCCTTTGACTCCGGGGATGTTGTCGGATTTGTCGCCGCACAGGGCTTTGTAATCTACTACTTGTTCGGGCAAAATACCGAGTTTGGCTTTGACTTCTTCCGGGCCGTATTCTTGGGATTTACCTTTGCCCGATCGCCTGAGCTCATCGGTACTCAGATATAATACGCTGATGTGTTTGTCGGTTTCTACTAATTGAAACAAATCGCGATCGCCCGTGAGGATTTTGACCTGATAACCGGCCGCGCTGGCTTTGTTTGCCAAAGTTCCCAAAACATCGTCCGCCTCGTAGCCCGGAGCAGTTATTGCAGGTAAATTCAAATAGGTGAGCAATTCTTGCAGGTTTTTGATATCCGGCTTAAAATCTTCCGGTGTTTCTGCTCGACCCGCTTTGTAGGTGTCGTCTGCTTCGTGGCGAAAAGTGGGCGTGGCGAGGTCAAAGGCGATCGCCATGTACTGGGGGTCGTGGGCCGCCATAACTTCCAGCAGCGACTTGAGAAAGCCAAAACAGACGCTGGTGGGAATGCCCGTCGTAGTTCGCAAGCCTCCGTCTCGACTTTTGGCAAAGGCGAAGTAGGAGCGGAAGGCCAGGGAGTGACCGTCAACTAAGATGAAGGTGGGTGCTTGATTTTCCGACACAGACACAGATCCCGATCGCACGAAAGTATTTTCTCATTGTAGCTATAGCAGAAGGATGTCTGATGTTTTGAAGTAGCTCATCTTTGCACCAATTCTTGTAATGCCAAAAAACAGTAGAGTATGGAGTAGATATCTGGGTAAGTCAGACCAACTGCAACGATTCTTGCTATTCTGCGTCGATTTTACTCGCTCGCCTAAAATATCTCAAAAGGTTTCTCTACAAGGTCTTTGGGATGATAAATTTTTAAAACCCCTGATTGCCCCCCTCTCCCCGAAAACAATCGCTCTCCTTCTAAGTCGTTTTCTGAACGGACTTGCGTAAACACGCAATATTATTTGCGCTTACTCCTCTATCAACCGGAATACTTGAAGGACAGAATAAAACTATCAACTTTACAAACAGGTCTGAATTATGAACAAGGTAATGGTTACACTCATCTCTATAGCTACCCTTGGGCTAGGCATTGCTGTTCCCCTCCAAGCCAATGCTCAGCCTATGAAGCAAACAACAAAAGTTGCGCTTGAATCCCAACATCGCCATGAATACCGCGTCCAGTATCACCGCCCCAATCAAAAAAAATGGATCAATGCTGGCACTTTCCGAGATCGTGTAGCTGCTAACAAAGAGGTTCAAAAACTAGAGCATAAAGGTTATAAAGCAAAAATTGTAACGCTGTAGGCTTACACAGTAGAATAGGGAGAGAAAAGGCGAGTGTTGCTCGCCTTTTCTCTCCCTCACGATTATCATTATCAGTAAAAGCACAGGTTATATAGCAAGTCTAAATAGTCGTGAAAACGAGTCTGCTGAAGAAATTATAAAATAGTTATGGCGGTAAAACTATGAGTTATCAAACACAACGCTTTCTGGTCATTGAGGATCACCCTGAAGTGGGTCAAAATAATTGTGATTTTTTGAGGATGATAGACCCTCAGTGTTCCTGCATTATTCAGGAAACCCCTGAAGAGGGGATTGAGCAACTCAAGCAAGAGAACATAGATTTAGTAGTAGTTGACTTACAATTTGGGACTTTGACAGGCGAGGAGTCAGCCAAGCCAGGTTTAGCGCTACTCAACCACATTTTTGAGCATCACCCCCTGTTAAATGTTCTCGTCTATACCAGCGAACCAAGCTATTTAAGGCAAGTCGTGAAGCAAATATTTGAACATCAAGGGGGATTTGCTGTCGTTAATAAAATGGAAAGACGGAATGCTTTTCTAGAAGGAGGTCGTAATGCTTTAACTGGACAGTGTAAGATTCCTCGTAATTTAATGAACGAAATGCCATTGACTGATAAGGATAGAACGGTATTGGACTTGTTATGCAACCAAGCCCTTACCGATCAGGCAATTGCAGATCGGATGCATATATCCCTCAAAACAGCTCAGAACTACGTCCAGAGTCTCAAAGCAAAACTGAATGTCGATCAGCTTGATGGTCAACTTACTAATACCCGAATCGCAGTTTGCATGGAGGCAATTAAACGTAGGTTAATCGGGTAGTTATACCCTTCTTTGTTATCATATTATGGGGTGTCCATCGTCCATTCAAGTGTTACCTGCATCCCACCTTCTTCTAACGGAACCCTTTGCCAAGCCCCATTTGGGATCTCAGCGGCAATAGTTTTCATCAGTTTAGTGCCATATCCACCACTACGACGTTTCTTGTGAGGAATATCTAATAAGATAGGGGTTAGGCTAGTTCCATTATTCTCGATCGCTAATCGGCACTGATGATCTTTTTGAGTAAGCGAGACTGAAACTTGCGTTGCCGATCCGTTTGGAGGTTGGGCATGGCGAATCACATTAGCGATCGCTTCTCGAAAAAAGCGAAAGATATCTTCTCTCGAATCAATCCAAGCACTATCAGATTTGGGTTCTCGCAAGGGTTGTAGATGCTCTTTGACAGTCAAGGTTAATTCTCTTGAGTCAATCAGTTTTTGGAGCCATTGGTGTATCCCCCGATCCAGTCCAGATTGCAGCTCTGGTGTAATCTCTAGCTTTTCTGCAATTGTACGTGTGCTGCTGAGCTGATTGCGAAGCGCAAGCCCAACTGCTTCTAATCGATCTAAGATTGAGTTAATCATGGGAGATGGATGACTGAGGGCTAGAAGCTCAATACTATCCATTGCCAATTTGAGTTCTTGAAGTGGGCCATCATGAATGTCTGTTGCGACTCGATGGAGGAGTTTCCGCGATTGCAAAAGAACAGCCTGTCGCTCAGCTAATTTCTGCTGTTGTTGGATAGACTGCCTGAGAATTGAATAAATGGCTACACCTGAACCTGTTCCAACCCAACCTAAGATTGGGATGGATAATGGAAGAATTAACCCTCGATAGAACAAGATAAAACTTAAAGCTACATAGCTTCCTACCAAGATCGGAAGAAGCCAGCCAACCAGCAGATGAACAGGTATAAGTTTATGCTTTTTGTCTTGGCTAAGTATATATAGGCTTATGAAGTCAAGACCCAAAGTTGTGATGATGTAGTCATACCAATTCGGGATTCTTGTCAGAAATGAATGGGTCATCAAACTAGCTATTTGATTAGCTTCTACTTCTGCAACAGACATCTCCCCAAATGGAGATAGTTCTCGATAGGTTTCAAATCCTTTCCCTTCGGGAAGATCGATTAATACAAGTTTATCCTGGAGCTGCTGAAGAGATTGGGGGTCAAAGGAAGGATTACAGTGTTCTATCTCTAGCTGAGAGGAAGGACAGTGAAAATGAATATCAATACTAGGAAATGTATCAGCAGGACCCCAAAAATTAATTTGAAAAGATAAAAGAGTTTGTAAATTAGTAAGGTTTTGAAAACCTTTGATATTTCCTGAGTTCATATAGAATTTTTCTAAGGCCACCGTTGCCACAGATTTAACCTTATGATGTATATTAATATCAGGATCATCTTCATAGCTAAAATAGGAGAATAACTCGGCTTTGCGAGCTGGGCTTTCTAAGCTTTGTGGATGTGCTGCATATCTGAAGTAACTTACTATCTGCTCTGGGGGAAGAGAGGGGTTTATACTTTCATTATCTAAAGGAAGTAAATTATGATAATCATTTATTACTGAATTTTCTGAGGGTAAGTTACTTGGACGAGCGACCAAAACAATCTGCTTTGAATATTTACTAATCAACTCTTGAAAGGGATGTTCTAACTGAGTCTCTGTATCAAGCTCTATGTACTGGCTCATTTGAGTAGGCAAATTTATGATTACAAGCTTTGCACCACTGTTGATTAATTTTTTCACTAAAATTGCATAGAAAGTATTCAGTTTATATAAGTTATGAAAGTTATATCCTAAAATGGCAGGCTGCTCGATCTTAAGCAGTAGAATTTCTTTTGGCATAAGCCCTGGCTTATGCAGTCTTATTAGATGATCCTGGATGTCGAGTTCCATTTTATTGAGCATAGGTAAGTTGCTAGATACTGCACAGTAAAACAAGCTCCAAGCGGTTACTAAGCCAATACATATTGCGGGACGATATCTGATAGTGTTCATTATATATTTCTATTATTTATTTATTTAGGTGGCTCAGTCCATATAAAATTGTTGGCTTGAGTGGGATTCGGTTTAAAGTTACAGACAAATCTTGTGAACACTGTCTCAACCGCCAACGATCCAATTTTGTGCTAATCGTTCTCTCATAGAGAGTACCATTCATATAAAACCCGTATATTGAGCGGACATTATTGCCGTAAATTTATAGTTTCAGTTTAACCGAGCCTCCTTGTCCAATAGCATCAGTAATTCGTCCAGCCCCAATCCAGGCTTAGGTTGCTGTGGCTGGGATATCTAACAGACTCAATAAAAATAAAGTTTGGCATACAATACGAGATGCAAAAGGAAGCATGAGCCATTTATTCTGAGTTCAATAGTGCAATTCTGACATTGGCTTTTGAGGGCGAATTGTCTTCTCCAGTATATAGCAATTCACGGTTTGGTGAGGTACACCTAAATAGCTGTAAATCTTATAGAACCCATTGGGAATCTGTGATGATGAGCTAAGATCAGAAAAAATGTCGTACTCCCGCAGCTTAAGCGATAAAGAGTGGGAACTCATCGAGCCATTATTACCACGAAACAAGAAAACCAGACCGCGTACTCAGTCAAAGAGAGAAATCTTGGATGTTATCTTCTATGACTCGCAAGCGGTAAACCCACGGGTGGTCAGAAACCGGGCTTGTTGCATCATAGTGCGTTACACCTCGCAGAAACGGTAAAAAACCCGGTTTCAGAAGGTTGTGATGCGTAAGTCCCAATCTCAAATCTCAAATATCAAATCGCTTGACTGTGCAGCTTGGCTGAGAATAGTAGAAGATGTTAAGTACGATTCCCTGCGGGATAGCTTCGCTTCACGCAAATTTACCAACAACTGCCGATCGAAGCCTATGGGTGACATTAACCGATGCTACGAAATCCTCGAAATTGATCCGGGAGCTTCCTTAGAAGAAATTAAGCGCGCTTACAGGGATTTAGCGTTTGTGTGGCATCCCGATCGGTTTGCCAACAACGATCGCCTGCAACAAAAAGCTCAACAAAGATTAACAGAAATTAATCAAGCTTACCAGCAGTTGCTGTCGTTTCTGAGTCAGCCTGAATCGAGGTCGATCGAAAAACAGTTTCCGCAGCCACCGCCCCCTGCGCCGGAAAAGCCGCTGAGAAGGCGTTCTCGAAAATCAGTCGCTAGGCCTAGTTCCCAGCGCCGTCAAACCCGCCCAAAAGCCACCTCGAAAAAATTTCAAACTCAAAAGAACTCTTCAAGCAAGAAACGATTGACAACTCAAAATCGCCAAGCGCGGCGGGGAAGAAAGCAACCAGGGCAAAGGGTTGCGAGGGAAGCGCCGCCATCTCAAAACTATCCAAAGATTATCTCGAAAAGGAAAAAAGAATTTTCCACTCAATACTCAAAACTGCGAAGCGCGCCGAGGGAAGTGCGGCCATCTCAACACTATTCAAGCTTCCCTTGGTGGCCGCTGGCAATCGCCGTGGCTAGTTACGCTTTGACCGGTTGGATTTTGACTGTATCAGCCGCCCCCCTGTGGATGTGGGCTTTAATCTGCGGTGCAGATTGGCTGTGGGCCGCGATTTTGCTGGCGGAGGGTTCAGCAACGCCTAGAGTGTGGCTGGCGGCATTAGTTTTGGCTGGGGCGGTGGGGGGGTCGATCGCCGGTTTTCAGGCGGGAGGAAGGGTAACAGGGGCGGCTTGGGGCGCTGTGGGATCTGGTTTGGGGGCGATCGCCAGTTCCGAGGCCGAGTCGCGGGCTGTGGCTGCTGTTTTGGCGGTAGCGGGAGTGCTGACAGTGGTGGGATTGATGGCTGGAACTGGTTCTGGGAATTGGGTCAAGGTGTTGGTGGCGGCCCTCTGTTGGGGGGTTGTGGGCTTGATGTGCGGGCTGGCGGCGGAAGTAGGTGGGAATTCTGGGGGCCCCGTCGGGCTCTCTGGTGCGATCGGGCTGGGGATTGGGGCGTGGGCTGGGGCTTTTGCTGGGGCGGGATCGGGGGATCTCGTCCAAGCCTTAGCTATCGCCGGGTCTAAGACTGTTTATGGGGCTTGGGCTGCGATCGGCATTATTGCTGGAGTTGTGGCGCGGATGGTAGCTGCAGAAAGGTTGATCCACACTAGCAGCGGGCTTTACACGGTTATCCTGTTGGTGGCTACTTCGGGTTTCGGGCTGTGGCTGGGAAGTTGGTTGGGCGATCGTATCTTTTAAATCAGTCATTAGTCTTTAGGCAAAATTACCAATTACCAATTACCAACTACCACTTCCCCATTATTCTCTTGTCTAGCAACAACTAAGACAATGAGGATGTTATTAATTGCTGACACCCTTCCCTCTTCCTTCTTCCTAACATCCGTTACATCCGTTACAGAATCCGTTGCCGAACTTCCTTCTTCCCTCTTCCCTCTTCCCTCTTCCTTCTTCCTTCTTCCCCTAGCGAATCCGTTGCCGAACTTCCTGCTTCCTCCAGCATAAATCCCAGGACTTATCACTTTTCAGTAGCGCTTCAAACTCAGCCCTTGGCAAAGCCTGACTGAAAAGATAGCCTTGAATTTCGTCGCATTCGTGTTCGCACAAAAAATCAAGTTCTTGCTTATTTTCTACCCCCTCAGCAACCACTGTCATGTTCATGCAGTGTGCCATTTGAATAATCGCTATTGTTATCGCTGCATTTTGGCGATCGTCTGCAATATCGCGAATAAAACTCTTGTCTATTTTGATCGCATCAAACGGAAAGAGTTTGGGATAACTCAAAGAAGAATATCCCGTTCCAAAATCATCAATTGCTATCCTAATTCCCCGATCTTTCCACACCGTAAAAGCTTTGGCTGCTGCAATTTCGTCTTGCAAAACTAGACTTTCCGTCAGTTCTAATTCCAACCACTTGGGATCGAGGCCAGTTTCTGTTAATATCTCCCTGACTCTTTCCGTGAAATTTTTGCGCTCGAATTGACGGGCGGATACGTTAACTGCCACTCGGAGGGGCGGTAAACCTTCTCTTTGCCATGTTTTAGCTTGCCTGCAAGCAGTCTCTAATACCCATTCACCCAACGGTGCAATCAAGCCCATTTCTTCAGCCAGGGGAATAAATTCCCCTGGGGAAACTCGCCCCCGTTCTGGATGATTCCAGCGGAGCAAAGCTTCAGCCCCAATAATTTTACCTGTTTTAATTTCTATTTGCGGCTGATAGTAAATTTCAAACTCTGAGCTTTTTAAAGCATGGCGCAAGCAAGTTTCTTGAAGAAGTGTATTGATAAAATACTTAGCATTTTTTGCCGAATAAAAATGATAAGTATTGCCGCCTTTTTGCTGAGATTGATACATTGCTATATAAGCATTTTTCAGCATTTCATCTCCGTCGATGCCGTCACCGGGATACAAGCAGACACCCATACTAGCAGTGACATACACTTCACAATCTTTGACAATCATACCTTGGGAGACAAGATCTAAAATGTTTTGAGCAATCTTTGCCACATCCTGTTTTTCTGCAACTGGTTTAAGAATCAGCGCGAATTCGGCCGCTTCCAAACGAGCAACAATATTAATGTTTTCCATGCAGTTATTTAGCCGCTGGGCGATGGTGCAAAGCACTGAGTCGCCGATATCGTGTCCCCAGGTACTGTTAATGCGGTTGATTTTATCTAAGCTAAGCGTGACAACTGGAACGAATCCTGACAATTCTTTTTGACCATCTAATACTCGACTTAACTTTTCTCGCAAAAATGAACGATTCGGCAGGTTCGTCAAGCTATCATACTGATGTCGGTAGAGTGCCAGTTGAATAGTTGTGTGCAAGTTTTTTTCTTCAAATGGCTTGACAATATAGCCGAACGGTTTTGTACTATTAACTCGTCGCAAAGTAGTTTCATCGGCATAAGCTGTCAGATAAACTACGGGAATTTGAAAGCGCAAGCGAATTTCTTCGGCTGCTGTAATGCCGTCGATTTCTCCTTGCAGGTTAAGATCCATTAAAACTAAATCCGGGCGCAACTTGGCTGCCGATTCAATCGCTTCTTCTCCCGAATAGACCATGCCAGTTATTCTATATCCTAGAGATATCAAACTGTCGGAAATGTCTTCCGCAATGATGCTCTCGTCTTCAACTATCAGAATTTTTTTGTTAGACACTAATTTTTTTCCTCAGAGTGCAATTTAGGTTGACAAAAGGTTATTCTAAAAGTTGTGCCAGCAGTTTCTAACAGTTCTATTCCCCCCCGGATTTGCTTTACTAAAGACCCGACGAGTCGCAAACCCAACGTTCGGGCTTTTCGATAATCTAAGTCTTGAGGAAAACCAATTCCGCTGTCGCTCACGGTTAGCACGCAAAGTCGATTTTTTTCCAAAGAAAAATCTATGTTAATTTTACCTTTAATTTGTCCTTTAAAAGCATATTTGAGAGCATTTGTCACAAGCTCGTTGATAATTAACCCGCAAGGAACTGCCGTATCAATATTAAGAGAACACGGCGCAATATTTGTTTGCAACTTAACGCCTTCTGCATGATTTTCATAAGCTTGGAATAAATTGTGTGCGAGATTTTGGATATATTCAGCAAAATCAATGTTTGACCAGTCTTTGGAGTGATATAATTGTTCGTGAACCAGAGCCATCGATCTGACTCGGTTTTGACTTTCTTTTAACATTTCACTAACGCGGCTGTCTTGAATGTAGCGAGACTGAAGTTTCAGCAGGCTAGAAATAACTTGGAGGTTGTTTTTGACGCGGTGGTGAATTTCTTGGAGAAGGACTTCTTTTTCGGCGAGCGAGGCTTTGATTTGATCCTCATCCCGTTTGCGCTCTGTAATGTCGCGTACTACAGCTTGGAGAAATTTTTGTCCGTTAATTTCCATTGCGTTTAACAGAACTTCTGCGGAAAATTCTGAACCGTCAAGTCGTTTGTGTACCCACTCAAAGCGACAGCTACCTGTTTGCAATGCTGCCGATATTCTCTGTATTGCTAGACTGGATGAGTCTTGTCCGCTCGGCTGAAATTGTGGGGAAAAGTCGCTCAATCTCTTGCCGTAAAATTCTTTGGTGTTGCTACAGCCAAATATTTTTAAGGTAGCGGGGTTGCAGTCAAAGAACTCCTTTTCGTCAAGCAACATTACTGCGTCGCTGGTGGCTTCATAAAGGCTACGAAATTTGTGTTCTGATTCTTGCAGCGAGCATATCAATTGGTTTTTTAGAGCTTCTGCACGCTTGCGGTCGGTAATGTCTATTCCTACGGAAACCGCAGCAGTTCCCTGATGATATTTCTGAGCTACTATCAAATAGTTGCGGACGAAACCGTTAATTTCAATGTCTATTTCTTGCCAGGTTTGCTGAGATGAACTCTCAAAAAAATTTCGGATCAGTTCTCCAAAAGTCGAGCCTTTCTCGAGAAAGTTTATTTCTTGACCGACAAAGCTTTCAGGAGACAGGTTGAATGAGGTTGCTAAGTGCTGGTTGACTCCAATATACCGCAAATCTGAACTGATCCAAGAAATCAGTCCCGGTACCGCATCCAAAACGGCGCGAAGTTGGTCTGTAGCTTCTTGGAGTGCTTGTTCCGATCGCTTGCGATCGCTAATATCTGTCGCCGTTCCGAACAAGCCTAAAATAGCGCCGTTTTCAGCTTGGTTGACGATGCTGTTGACGCGCAGGTGGACGGGAGTACCGTCTTTACGAATGTGTACTGTTTCGTAAGGAGAATTAGCGGTTTGTGGCTGAATTTTGGTTCTTGCTAAAAGTTGAGCAAATATTTCTCTTGGTCTACTTGCTTGATCTGGAACTAAAAAATCGGTGAAGTGGCGTCCGATCATTTCTGGCGGTTCGTAACCGTAGATGCGTTTGGCGGCGGAATTGACAAAAGTCAAGAGGCCTTCAGTATCGATCGACCAAATCAATTCTTGGGAGGTTTCTACGAGGTTGCGGTACTTTTTTTCGCTTTCGGCAAGTGCTGCATTGAAAAATTTCGTCTGCTTCTGAAGTCTCTCTTCTAATTCTTGATTTGCCGTCTCCAGAGTTGCGATCGACTGCTCGCGCTCGCTAATTTCAGTAGAAACACCCACTGCCCCAACCACTGCGCCGTTTCTATCTCGCAGCGCTGCCGATCGAATTTCGTGAATAAAATGCCTCTCTCGGACGTTCCAAGTACGATCGTTTCCTGCTAATACCTCGGCAATATTTTCTAAGATATCTGGCTGGCTGCTGTAAACTTCAAAAATCGAAAGCCCGACAGTTGCACCGGGTTTGAGTCCCAATTTTTCTAATCCTTTTCCTGCTGCAAGGGTCAACTTGCCTTCTCTGTCTGTTGCCCACAGGAAAATTGGGGCACAACTGACAGCGGCGTGAAGGGTTTCGTTGGCTTGTTTGAGCCGATCGATTTCTGCGTGAAGCCGATCCTGGGTGGTGTTTAATTCTACCGTTAGTCGATCGGCTTTTTGCTGCCAACTGGCAGCAGTATCGCACATTTCTGCGAAATGGCGAGAACGACAGATGGATTGGTTGCAGTGTGACATGGTTACTCTAGGGCGCACTGTATATTTAACCCCAGCCTATCTTTTAAGCATAAACTTTTTAAGTCAAATATTACAATTAGCAGGAATACTCATCCGACCAAGATGCGATATATTAAAGATACTTTAAAGGATTCAGAAATTACTGCTATATCGGGATTTTGGGCGACTGTTTAGAAATTTATAATAAGCTCAATAATGCCTGCCAGTCGGTATTTTTACGGTGACTATTTGTAGTAGTGCAAAAAGAATTTCCGCATTCCTCGGCTTGCACAAAAACTGAAATTGTAAATTTATTATATTTGTTTGCGTAGATTCACGCACCGAGGAAGAGAGAATCGGGAAAATTGAAATATAGGCAGCCCCTGAATGGTTGGGAGGTACTTAATTTGTGCAAATCATGAGGTCGATTCCTTCTTCTTTCTGCCTTCTGCCTTCTGCCTTCTGCCTTCTTCCCTATTCCCTATTCTCTATTTCTTCCATCCGCTACATCCGTAGAGCGAATCCGTTGCCGAACTTCCTTCAATTAACTCCCCAAATTTTGATAGTTTTGTCTATACTGCCACTGATAATAGTTTCACCATCGCTGCTAAAAGTAAGACAAGTAACAGAGATTTGATGTCCGCTGATAGTGTAAAAATTTTCGCCCGTACTGGCATTCCAAAATTTGATATTACCATCTGCACTAGCGCTGACAACAGTGCGTCCGTCGGGACTAAAGGCGATCGCATTTATCGAGTTAAAATGCCCTGCCAATGTGATTGAACTATCTGGATTCGATAGCTGTCGCAGTTGAATGTTTCTGTCCCAGCCGCCAGTAGCCAAAGTCTGCCCGTCTGGGCTCAGAGCCAGACAATTCGCATAACCCTTAATTGTTTGAGAGCACTCTCTGCTGCGGAGGTTCCACAGCTTAATTGTACCATCAGAACTGCTGCTAGCGAGAGTTTGTGCGATCGGGCTAAAAGCAAGACTAACAATTCCTGCTTTATGAGCTCCCCAAGTTAAAAGATTGCCAAAGGTACAGATTAACTTTCCCGTCTCTAAATTCCAAATTTTGATAGTAGTATCTGCCGAACCGCTGGCGATAACTTGACTGTCGGGACTGACGACAATTGCGCTAATTTCCGCTTCATGTCCGAGGGAAGTATGCTGCAATTCTCCTCCCTGCCAAATTTCGATCGCGCGGTGTTTTGGAGTATTTCTGCTCCTCACAAACACTTCACTTTCTTGGCTCAGGACAAAAGTTTCTTGAGCGCGGGGATACTTGTCAACAGTATAGAGTATTTCTCCTGTATCTACATCGCAAATTCTAATTATTTTCCCGTGCAAACTCGCGGTGCGAGATCCTCCGGGACTAATCGCAAGATTTGTCCCAGTTTTCACAGTGCGGATGCAATCAAAAAGCTTGTAAGGCACGAAGTCTTTTAAAGCTTGGCGCACTAACGGTTCTGTCCTCGATCGCAAAATTAAATAAGCAACTCGCTGCACTTCTGCTGCGGGGTCAAGCAGCGCCTCAATTGCTAAATTTAAACCAGCGCCTCCGTATTTGGGAGCATCTTTTACAGCGGCAATCCGAGCCTCGATACTAGGACTGTTGAAGCGCTGCTTTACCCCCGCGATGCCTCCCAAAACAGCGCCGGCGATCGGGATTTGACTTTGGCCGCCGAGGACGGCATCATATTCTCTGGGTTGGTTAGAATTGTCGGCTATCATACGATTTTAGATTTTAGATTTTAGATTTTAGATTGAATAATTGGAAGATTGAAGAAAGCGAATTCACGGATAAATAGGGGGGATTGTTATCGGATACTCAGTTGTAATTTTCTGAGCCTATGAATCCGGGGGCTTGTAACCTGGCTGCTTTTGGTGACGCTAAAACCGCGTTTAAGAGCGCAAATTCTAACTTGTTGACGGTTGGAGTTTATAGTATTATAATCAAATCAGCGTTTCACACAAAAATCCGAAAGTGATATGTCACACTTCACAACGATCAAGGTTCAGATCAAGAACGGCGAACTGCTGCATCAAGTGTTGGAAGAATTGGGTTATCAAGTAGAGTGCAATGTGCAGGTACGGGGTTATCGGGGTGACAAAACTAATGCCGAGTACGTGATTCGGCAATCCAACGGTTACGATTTGGGTTTTCGCCGCAACGGAGAGGATTACGAATTGGTGGCGGATTTTTGGGGCGCTCGAATTAATCAGCAGGAATTTGTCAATTTAATTAGTCAAAAATACGCGCGCAAAAGTTTGATGGCGGCGGTGCAGTCAGAGGGTTTTCATGTTGAAGAAGAGGAAACTTTGGCAGATGGAACGGTGAGAGTTGTAGTTGGTAGGTGGGTTTAAGACTCGCCCTTGATTAACTCGTTTTTAGGTATCAAGAGGAATCACCATGTGGCGATCGCCGATCGTACTAATCATCCTGGCGCTGGTAGTTGGCATTGTTGGGGCGATCGCCCTTGGGGCATACCGCTGGCATCTGGGTACCAAAAAACTGCGAGCGAATCTGGAAGCTGCACGCTTGCCGATTAAACCTCTCACATTTGATGCGCGGGAAATCGCCGATTTACCCCAGCCAGTGCAGGGCTACTTTCGCGCGGTGCTCCAGGATGGACAACCGCTAATTGCAACAGCGCGGGTTTCCCACGAAGGCACGTTTAACATGAGCGAAACCGCAGAAAAATGGAGCGCCTTCACCTCAACTCAACTCGTAATTACTCAGCGCCCTGGCTTTGACTGGGACGGGCGAATTGCCATGATGCCCGGTATCAATGCGTTTGTTCATGATGCCTATATTTCTGGCGAAGGCATCCTCCATGCAGCGCTGCTTGGTCTGGTGACTCTGGCGGATATCCGCGGCACTCCTGAAGCTGCACAAGGGGAACTGATGCGCTTTTTCGCGGAGGCGGCTTGGTATCCGACGAGACTGCTGCCGAGTCAGGGTGTTCGCTGGGAGGCGATCGACAATTCTTCGGCCAGAGCAACGCTACAGGATGGCGACACCGCTGTTTCCCTGGATTTCCGCTTTGATGAAGCAGGGCTAATCGCCACTCTCCGCGCTGAGGCCCGCGCCCGTACAGTTAGCGGCGGGCTGGTGTTTGCGCCCTGGCAAGGCCGCTTCTGGGACTACGAATTGCGAGACGGTATGCGGATTCCCCTCTCCGGTGAGGTGGCGTGGCAACTGCCTGATGGCTCGCTATTGCCCTACTGGCGCGGCCGCATCACGAATATTGCCTATGAGTTTGCACGATGATTCTAGTTTGTGTTGTAGGGTGCCCCGGTTTCAACCGCCTCCTTCATAAAGAGGGTAACTTTCCCCAAAAAACCCTACCTCAAAAACAACTTATAAGCCGGATTCTGACTCTCATCCCCATACTGATAGCCCAGCGTATCCAAAAAAGCCTGCCATTCCTGCATCTCATCGGGCGGCACTTGAATTCCCACCACAATTCGCCCGTAATCAGCCCCATTATTTCGATAGTGAAAAACGCTGATATTCCAGTTAGGACTCATCGAACCGACAAACTTCATCAACGCACCCGGACGTTCGGGAAATTCAAAGCGATAAAACAATTCATGATTGGCCAGCATCGAACGCCCGCCCACCATATGCCGCACGTGCAATTTCGTTAATTCATCATCAGTTAAATCCAAAGTCTTGAAGCCACAATCTTCAAAACTTGCGGCTATCTTCACCGCATCGGCACGGTTTTGAATTTGTACACCGATAAAAATATGTGCCTCTTTCTCATCCGCAATTCGATAGCTAAATTCAGTTAAATTGCGCTTTCCAAGACACTCGCAAAACCTGCGGAGACTGCCAGCTTGTTCGGGAATTGTGACTGCAAAAATGGCTTCGCGGCGTTCGCCAAACTCGGCTCTTTCTGCTACAAAACGCAGGCGATCGAAATTCATGTTCGCGCCGCAAGCCACAGCAATTAAGGTTTCTCCTGCGATTTGTTCGCGTTCGACGTAAGCTTTCGCACCTGCGATCGCCAAAGCGCCAGCAGGTTCTAAGATCGATCGCGTATCTTCAAAAACATCCTTAATCGCCGCGCAAACATCATCCGTATGCACCAAAATAATCTCATCCACATACTCCTGACACAAGCGAAAAGTTTCCTCCCCCACTTCCCGCACAGCAACGCCATCAGCAAATAAACCCACCTGCGACAAACGCACTCGTTTACCGGCTTTCAGCGATTGATTCATGGCATCGGAATCCACCGGTTCGACGCCAATAATTTTAATTTCCGGCCGCAACCGCTTGACATAGGCCGCAATTCCCGAAATCAATCCACCCCCACCAATTGCCACAAAAATCGCGTGAATTGGTTTTTGATGTTGCCGCAGAATTTCCATGCCGATCGTACCCTGTCCAGCAATCACGTAGGCGTCATCAAAAGGGTGAATAAAAGTCATACCTTTTTCCGCCTCTAATTGGCGCGCAAAGGCGTAGGCATCGTCGTAGGTATCCCCATGCAAAACTACCTCTCCACCACGGGCTATCACCGCATTTACCTTCACCTGCGGCGTAGTTACGGGCATGACGATAATCGCGCGAGTTCCCAGGTGGCGGGCGGCGAGGGCGACTCCTTGGGCGTGGTTGCCGGCGGAAGCTGCAATGACACCTTGTGCTAGCAAATCCGGCGACAGTTGCGCCATTTTGTTGTACGCACCCCGCAGTTTGAAGGAAAACACCGACTGCATATCCTCTCGCTTCAGCAAAAGTTTATTGTTGAGCCGTGCTGATAGATTGGGGGCGACTTCTAGGGCTGTTTCTTGAGCAACATCGTAGACGCGGGCGGTAAGGATTTGTACCAGGTAATCGCAAAGCATGGGGTTAGCAGGTTGGTTGATGCCGGATGGTGGGATAATTGTACGGCACTTATGTTAGTATTTTGCGGGGAATTGTAGATCGGGCGATTCCCTGCGGGATAGCTTCGCTTCACGCAAGTTTTTAATAATAACTTTTCGCTTTGGAAACATAAGGAGCCTGAAGACTAGGAATAATATTTCCTTTTTTCCGTTTACCCCGATTATAAAATCCGGTTGATGAGCGTATTAGCCCGTAATCCTTATCCTTGATTTAGTATGTAAATTCATGAACGTACAAATTACAGATTTGCGTGCGGTTGACGAGCCGAAAATTCAACAGGTAGCTAGATTAATAGTTGAAGGTTTTAAAGAGCATTGGCCCGGTGCTTGGCCCGATCTAAATTCTGCTTTGCAAGAAGTGCAAGAATCTTTGGGAGCCGATCGCATCAGTCGAATTGCTGTCGGCGACAGCAATCAAGTTTTGGGATGGATTGGCGGGATTAAACAGTATGACGGTAATGTTTGGGAACTGCACCCGCTGGTAGTGAGAACAGAATTTCGGGGACAAGGAATTGGTCGATCGCTCGTAGCTGATTTAGCAGCAGAAGCTAAAAACCGGGGAGGGATCGTGCTGTGGGTGGGCACCGACGACCAAGACAATCAAACCACTCTTTCAGGCATCAATCTTTATCCTAACGTTTGGGAACACATCGCCAAAATTAAAAATTTGCGCGGTCATCCCTACGAATTTTATCAAAAAATGGGTTTTGCGATCGTGGGAGTAATGCCCGACGCCAACGGAATTGGCAAGCCAGATATTTTCATGGCAAAGCGGTTGTAAAGTTTAATGTAGGTTCTAAATTTACTGACTGGTAGCTTGCCAATCCAACACTTAGCAAAAGTAGTTGTTGAAAGTTTCCCAGAAAATCGGTCTAGTCTGGACGTGCGAACCCCGTTCGAGGGTCGCTAATAAACAAACCCAGAACTAACGAATCCATAACCGTATCCCAGACAGGAGTCAAACGTTCAGCATCGTCAACCCAGTAATCAAAAGTAATCAAACACTGAACATTAGAACCCAATCCAATACAGATTCGCGAATAAGCTTCCCGCTGTTCAGGAGGGTCGATAAACTTAAATTCAGTCCAAACAATGCGGGCAGTTTGCCGCTTCAATTGGATAATTTCCCCAGGAGCGATCGGATTTCGCGTATCATCTTCAACCAGCTTCTGTAATAACGGCACCAGCGGAAAATCTGCCCAGTTATTAGGTGGTAGCAAATTAAACGAAACCTCCAAACGACAATCATCATCCGGCGGCTTTTTATCCGTAAATCGGAACGAGTTAGTATCCGGTTCAAAATGCCAATCTTCCGGGACATCAAAGCGGACTGCACCTCTTCCTGCTACAAAAATTCGAGTTCCAGGCTTTGACTTCCAATTGTGGTCTTCTTTGAGCTCTAGAGTTTCCTTGAGCCATTCTTGCTTTTTGCGCTTAGACATAAACAGAACACCAAATTGCTGCTAATGTGTAGTTTTAGACCTTGCAAACACATTTTAACTCTATTTTGCTCGCCGTTTGCTCAAATATAACAATCCTTACAAAAATTATGAATTCCTCTCTTCTCTATTCCTCTGTGTTCTCTGCGCCTCTGCGGTAAAAAATAATTCCTTTCACAATTGGCTAACTTTTATTTTTCACTCTTGGGAATCACATACCTAATTCCGCCTTTATTCCCAGCCGTATCGCCCTTGTAACGAGGGATAACATGAATAGCCGCGTGACTGCGACTTTGACCAGCCTGTTTATTAATATTGATTCCCACATTAAACCCGTCTGGCTGAAACTCTTTAGTTAACATTTCTTGCACCTTATTAGCCATAAA
The DNA here is from genome assembly GCF_036701245.1 of Microcoleus sp. Pol14D4. Classification (NCBI taxonomy): domain Bacteria; kingdom Bacillati; phylum Cyanobacteriota; class Cyanophyceae; order Oscillatoriales; family Microcoleaceae; genus Microcoleus; species Microcoleus sp. Pol14D4. The sequence goes on along the minus strand of NZ_JAUBQM010000011.1, from coordinate 74,038 downwards.
CCAGCAAGCCGATTGCTCTCGAAACGGAAGTTCAAAATAATTAGCAACGTGACGCTTCGGAATAATTAAAACATGACCTTTGCTGGCGGGATAACCGTCAAACATCGCATAAGCTGTTGCTGATTCAGTTAGCAAAGTTAGGTTTTTATACGGATTGCAGAATATGCAGTTATTAGTAGAATTTCTTTGATGGTTGTAATGCACGTATTTGTAAATTTCGCAATACTCATCTAGGTGAACTGGCTTAAATGGAAGTTTGACAATGCACTGATATGTAGGTTTTTTGTGGACATAATGTTCTCGAAAGCCTTCTTTTTTGATATCCCTTCTCACCGCAAAATACGCATTCCCTCCCGGTTTCAACAGGTGCGACACTTCCATCAGGACATTAGCTTGTTCTTCAGGAAACAAAACATTCAAAACATAAAAGCAAATGATTGTATCGAATTTATCTTCGGGGAATTCAGGGAAATAATAAGGGTCATAACCCGTAATATCGAAGCCTTTTTGCTGCAACAATTTTACATCGCTGCCCAAGCCGCACCCAAAATCTAAGACTTTCCCTTGCAGCAAGTTTTTATCCAATAAAAATCTTGCCGGAAATGACAGGTAAATTCTTTCGATGGCCGTCAGGTGGCTGAATTTATTTTGTTGCTTTTTCATGGCAGCCTAAATTTGATTTAAATAAATATTCTTCAGTCCGCGCACCATCCGGACGAGAGTTTGTGTAGTAGCGATTTCAATATCCGAATGTTATCTAAAAATTTTACCATTATTGCAGTTTGGCGATCGCCCCTTTTTCCACCAACACCTTACCAGTCACCAAATCCCGCACTGTCGCCAACAAAACCCGCTTCTCATCCACCTCAAAACTCACCGAAACCCTGTCAATTCCCAATACCCCAGGCGGGTTCAAATGCGCCACACAAACCTGCTGGTGGTGGCTGTCCAGAGAGCGAAAATCCGTCTGTTTGTTGAGCCAACTGCTCGTCATTTGCCCTTTTTCGTTAAAAATAACCTCCGCTTGCGATACCTCCGCCACTTCCCCAATATCTAACCGAATTTCCCTTTGCCCTTCAATTGCCACTTGCAGCGTCAACTCTTCGGAACTTTGACAGGGATACTTCATTTCCTTGCTAAATATCGGCGAATAAGCATAAGCTTTAGCATAAGGTTCCCAAAGGCGAATTGCATAGGTGTGGCGCAAATAATCGTCAACACTCGCTAATTGTGTCAAGGCTAAAGCACCGTGCGCCACTGCTTCAAAAGGCTTGTCTCTTTGAACTTTTTGCCGCCCAAAATACGAAACCACTAAATTAGATACAGCCGGGATTAAAGAAGTTCCTCCTACCAGCAAAACCTGTTCGATATCTGCTTTGCTGATACCTTTTCCCTGTGCAATACTCAGAACTTCATCTAAACTTTCCCGCAACTGTTCTAACAACTGCCTAGATTCCAGAATTTCCTCAAGCTTGTCTCGGTTTAGCTGCAAGTCGTAAGACATAAAATTTTCATCGTCAAACCAGCTTTCCTTCGCCTCATTAACTTGAGAAACTTGAATTTTTAATTTTTCCGCTATTTCTAATAAATTTTGCCAGCCAACTGGGCCGACTTCTGCCCGCGACGAACCAATTTGCCGCAAATAATCTTCGACAATCCAGATGTCAATATCTTCGCCGCCTACATAAGCATCGGATTTTGCCAATACTTCGCCACGCACCCCCCCCAGCCCCCCCTTGGTAAGGGGGGGAGCAAGATTTGTCCCCGCGTTGCTAAGGGGGGGAGCGAGATTTCTCTCCCCCTGGCTAAGGGGGGAAGCGAGATTTCTCCCCCCCTTGCTAAGGGGGGGTAAGGGGGGGGTTAGAGCAGTGCGAACTAAACTTAAATCTAAAGTTCCGCCGCCAAAATCAACTACTAAAACTAGAGAGCCGGGGCGTTGTACTGCATATCCCAGGGCGGCGGCTGTGGATTCATCTATTACCTGAACTTCCGCAACTCCCAAACTTTCTCCTAAGTCGCGAAACCAATCTAGATATCGCTCAAATGATCCAACGGGGACGGTAAAAATTACTTTGTCTGCCTGTATATTTTGTAAATATAATTGTTTCCAAATAGTTTTGATAAACTGTTCTGCCACGGATTCGACTGTGTAGGTTTCGCCGTCGATATTGCGGGGCGGTGGCTGAAAATCGGCAGCTAAATTGCGTTTAAAAGCTTTAAAAAAACGGTCTGGCTGGGATTGCCCCAAACGCTGCGATCGCACTTTTTCTCCCAGCACCAACTCTCCGGCATTTTTCACAAAGACTAAAGTCGGTACTACAGATATTTCTCGAATATCTCCGCTCAAATTATTCGTTTTAAAAATGCGGGAGATCTCGCCCAATCTCAAAGTTTCTGGTGTTTGCGTATCCGGGTTAAGAATGCAGACAACCGTATTGCTGGTGCCGAAGTCAATGGCAACTGTAGTCATGTTGATTTAAAATTTAAAATTTAATTTTTTATTCCCGCTGGAAGGGTACGACTAACTTTAGCAGGAGTAAGAATTTGCTCTCCCTCTCGATAGCCGACAAACCGAATATAAACTAATTCTCCTTCGGTTATATCCTCAACATCCGGCTGGTGCAACTGCGGATTGTAAGCAGTTTGTTCCCACGCAGAACCAATCATTTCAAAATCCCAACTTGATAAAAGATTTTCTAAGGGAGTAAACAAAGCTGAGAGATTTTTGGCGGGCATATCCGGCTTGGCTTCTGCCATTTTGCGGGCTGCGGGATAGTTAGTTAACAAAGTTTGCAACTGTTCAAAGGTAGCGCGGCGAAAATCGGCAGTTAGTTGAGCTTTTTGCTGCTGCAATTCCGATCGCAGCCGGAAACACTGCTGCCTCAATTCTTCTATTTCGCTGGGATCAGTTGTGATTGTAGCCGACATTGGCAGCGCGCTCAAAGTGCGATCGAACTCTTGAAAATTCAAATTCAGCACTGTTGCCAGCCGTCTCAGTTGGTCTAGCGTGAGTTTTCCCACGTCTCCCTGCCGCACTAAGCGCACTCCAAAGCGACTTAAACCTGCTTTTTCGCCTAAGTCTTGCCAATCGAGAATGTCTAGCTGATTCATGCGTTCCCGCAGAATTTTATCGTACTTAAACTCGATCGCATCTCCCGCCTCAGATGCAGCATAAAGGTAGACTAAAATGAGAAAAATGCCCCCGACAGCCAGCGCGAAGCTGAAGGCAGGCACTGTTGTTACATCAACTGTTGCACCGAGGATCTCAAACATCTTTAACTCTTCTAAACCTGTTTTAAAGTCTGCGTTTGTTCAACGCTCAAATTTTCTTCGCCTTCGTAGTATTCTGGCAGCAAGTCTTGAGATTCTATTTTTCCGAGGGCTTTTTCAATTTCGGCGGTGGTCTCAGTGCAACTCGAACCAGTGGCGTTGAGGACGGTTTCGGTAATTTTGCCGTCTTTGCCGATGCGGTATTCTATTTGGCGGTATTCTGCCATAATTGTGCCTCTTGGTTTAATGCTTGAGTGTTGAATGCTGAGGATTGAGTTATATTATAGATTCTATTTACCAATTATTCTAATGAATTTTTGTAGCGACAATGCAACCGGGGTTTCGCCGGAGATTATGGTGGCGATTGCAGCGGCTAATTCCGGTGCTGTGATGTCTTACGGAGATGATGAATATACGCAGCGTTTGCAAGTTAAATTTTCGGATTTATTCGAGACATCGGTGACTGTTTTTCCAGTAGCAACAGGTTCTGCTGCTAATGCTCTGGCCCTTGCGGTTATGACTCCTCCTTACGGGGCTGTTTACTGTCACGCGGAATCTCATATTAATCTGGATGAATGCGGTGCGCCGGAGTTTTTTACAGGCGGTGCCAAGTTAGTCACAGTAACAGGAAATCATGGTAAAATAGATGCAGAGACTTTAGGAAAAATACTCGATCGCGCTGGTGCAGGTATCGTCCATCACGTACAGCCCGCAGCCGTCAGCATCACTCAAGCAACGGAAGCCGGCACAGTCTACAATCCAGCGGAAATTTCCCATATTTCGGAAGTAGTTCGCGCTCACAATTTGCACCTGCACATGGATGGAGCTCGCTTTGCCAATGCTGTCGCCAGTCTTGGCTGTTCTCCGGCTGATATCACTTGGCGCGCAGGTGTGGATATTCTATCGTTTGGAGCGACAAAAAACGGCGCAATGGCTGCGGAAGCTGTGGTTTTTTTTAATAGAGAATTAGCAAATACTTTCCCTTTTTACCGCAAGCGCAGCGGGCATCTTTTCTCAAAAATGCGGTTTTTGTCGGCGCAGTTGGAAGCGTATATAACGGATGATTTGTGGCTGAAGAATGCGGCTCATGCAAATAATATGGCAGCCAAATTAGCCCAAGGTTTGGCGGAAGTTGAGGGAGCGAAGTTTTGCCATCAAGTTGAAGCTAACGAGATTTTTATTCAACTTCCAGAATCGGTAATTACAGCGGTTTTAGCTGAGGGTTTTCTGTTTTATCGGTGGGATGAATGTACTGTTAGACTGGTAACGGCTTTTAATACTCTAGAAGCGGATGTTATTGCTTTGGTGGAAGCGGTTAAACGACATCAGTAATTATTTCATAAGGGGGGTTTTACGAATAATATCTGACGAGTACCAACTATCTAGATCAACCCGTTCCCCACAACAGACAACCCGCATCAACATTAAATTTGGATCGAATGCGGAAAATGTACATTGTGATTTTTCGTTTGATGGGGCGGGTTTGAGAGATTGTTGGTTATTTACAATTATTGTTTGTGAAACCCGTACCTACAATTTAATAGATTGAGGAACCGGTTCGGCAACTGCGGCTAGTTCTGGTTCAGCTTCTTCGAGGTGTGCTTCTAAAAGAGCAAGATTTCTCATGTTTGATTTATAAAAAGCATCGAAGATATCTCCGACTAGAGGTACTGACCCCACAACTGCTTCTAGACCGATATTGTAAATCATTTTGCCTAGAGTTTTTTGGGGGATGTTGAATCGAGTTGCTAAATAAATTAGGTATGCGGAAAACGCGGTATCTACGATATCCCCAGCACCCGGAACTAAACCGATAATGGGGTCTAAACCAATGCGAAATTTGGTGCCGGGGATGCCAATGGCGGTATCCATCAGGCGGCTGAGTTTGCGGATGCGGTTGAGGGTGGCGAGACGCTCTATGTTGTTCATATTATTATTGTTGAACTAGGTTGAAAGTTTGAAATCTGTCGGAAGACGGAAAAAAAATCTAGAAACTGCTCATTTTCCATCTTCGCTAATATGCTGAATTCCCCATTCGTGCATGGCATTAATAATCGGTTTGAGACTTTCGCCCAAAGGCGTTAGCGAATATTCAACTTTTGGCGGCACTTGCAAGTAAATTTCCCGGTGTACAATCCCGTCTGACTCCATTTCCCGCAGTTGCTGCGTCAGCATCTTCTGAGTAATGCCGTTGACAGCTCGTTGCAGCTCGTTAAAACGCTTCACTCCTTGAAACAACTCCCGCAGAATCAAGACTTTCCAGCGCCCGCCAATCACCTCTAGAGTGCGTTCTACAGGGCAATTTGCTCGATCGACCTTTGCTTCTTGAACTTGCATAGTATCTTTTTGGTAAGTACCGCACTTTTAAGTGCGTACTATCCATAATAGCTTGACTATGTTTAAAATAAAAACATCAAAGAAATACCCGATAAATTTCACTGAGGATTGAGAAAATGATTACCGTTAGAAAAAGTGAAGCAAGAGGACACGCTAATCATGGTTGGCTAGACAGTTACCATACATTTTCTTTTGCCGGCTATTACGATCCAAATTATATGAACTTTCGCTCTTTGCGGGTAATTAATGAGGATTTCGTTAGCCCCGGCAGAGGTTTCGGCACTCACGGGCACAGCGACATGGAAATCATTACTTATGTATTAGAAGGAGCATTAGAACACAAGGACAGTTTGGGTACTGGTGCAGTGATTAAACCCGGTGAAGTACAGCGGATGAGTGCAGGTACTGGTATCCAGCACAGCGAGTTCAATAACTCGCAAAAAGACCCGGTTCATTTGCTGCAAATCTGGCTGTTACCCGATACAAAAGGCTTGCAGCCGAGTTACGAGCAGCGAGAGTTTCCCCTAGCAGAAAGGCACGGAAAACTGCGTTTAGTAGCGGCACGAGATGCGAGAGATGGTGCTGTGAAAGTGCATCAAGATGTTGATTTGTATGCGGCTGTTTTGGATAAAGACTCGCGGGTTTCTCATGCTTTGCAGCCGAATCGCCACGCTTGGGTGCAAGTTGCTCGCGGCTCGGTTTTGGTCAACGGTTTGCCTTTGAAAAATGGCGACGCTGCGGCGGTTAGCGGCGAGTCTGAATTGGCGATTGAAGCTACGGAAGATGCTGAATTTTTGCTGTTTGATTTGGCATAGAATTGGGCAGCATATATACTAAGTAAGGTGCGTAATTCGCACCCTACTTAGTGATAGATAATGTGCGTATTCCCACCCTACTGAGGGTTGGTTACTACTTAGGAAATAAGTAAATAGGAGGAAGACAGTAAATTTTATTTATGGTACTTCTAGTAAGGGATAAGTCTTTAGGATAAATTTTTATGCAACAAAACCCGATCGCCAGAAAGCATCTTATTGGGAGCCTGATCACTGGTTTAGCAGTTGGCGCGATCGCAGGCGCACCCATCGGCTGGATGGCTAATGGGTATTATTCCGAGCAGCGTTTGGCTCAAATTCTGATTTGCCGAGAAAAGAATAGAGATCAGCCAGTGGCTATTGTTGAGGCTAGGTGCGGTTCCCGATTCTAAATTTTTCTGCTAGCCAGAGGGCTGTGTCAAATATTTTTAGGCTTGTGCGAATGTCGAAAGTTCGATCGCGCAGGCGTTTTGGCGTTGTCAACCGTGAATCTGCCACAAACCGGAAAAGTTATCCGTCAGTTGATATGTGGGTATGTTAAATTTACACAATAATGAATTACAGCAGAACAATTCCGGCTATTTTGAGTGCTACGATCGCCCTGAGTTCGATCGCCCTCATCCCACTCACATCACCTCAAATTGCCCTCGCATTAACCGCCGACAAAGTTAAAACCGTTGCCCAACAAATTACTGTTCGCATCCAGGGGCCAAAAGGCGGTTCAGGAGTAATTTTAGAAAAACAAGGCAGCACATACTATATTCTCACAAACTGGCACGTTGTCGATAAAGCAGGCGATTACGAGGTTGTAACTCCGGACGGCAAAGCTCACTCTGTATACTATAGCCTCGTGCGGCGAATGCCCGGTGCGGATTTGGCCGTCGTGCCGTTCAGCAGCACTCAAAGCTACCCCCTGGCTCAATTAGCCAATTCCGCAGCAACTAAGGGAAACAAGGCTTATGTGGCGGGCTGGCCGATATCCGGCGGTTCTCTGAGACAGCCGATTTTCATCGCCACGGAAGGTCAGCTTACCGGCCGCCAAACTCCTTGGAACGGTTATACTTTGGTATACAACAACTTAGTGAGAGCCGGCATGAGCGGCGGCCCAGTGCTCGACGATGCAGGGCGAGTTGTCGCAATTAACGGCATTGTCAGGTTAGAGGACAACTCCGATAAAATCGTGGCGGCGGGGATAGAAATCAATACTTTCATGAAATGGCGATCGACTATTTCGCTGCCAGTCGTTCCCCAATCTCCTACTGCCGGGAACCCGAAAACTCCGGCAAATAATGCGCCCCGCACGCCCGCAAGTACGATCGCCTTTGCTGCCACAAATACCCTCAAAGGGCCTTCGGAAGTTGTCAGTTCCCTTGCCCTAGCTTCCGCTTATTTTACTACAGGAAATAGCAACGGCACTATCTCAGTTTGGAATTTTCCCAGCGGGCAATTAAAAACTACCCTGCAAGGTCACGCGGAAGCCGTAAACGCATTGGCCGCGAGTGCCGATGGCAAGGTGTTAGCTAGCGGCAGCGACGACAAAACTGTGAAAATTTGGAATTTAGAAACTGGCGCGGTTGTACGCACTTTGAGCGGGCATTCCAATGCAGTTTCGAGCGTTGCCGTTAGTCCCGACGGTCAATTTGTAGCCAGTGGCAGTTGGGACAAAACGATTAAGATTTGGAACGCCAAAACGGGGGAGTTGCTGCGGACTTTGACCGGGCATTCTGGGTTGGTGAATGCTGTTGCAATTAGTCCCGACAACAAAACTTTAGCTAGCGGCAGCAAAGACGGTTCAATTAAGTTGTGGAATTTAGCTACAGGTCAAGCAATTCGCACGATTAGCGGCAAAAGCTTGTCTGTTTTGTCGCTAGCTTTTACTCCCGACGGCAAGAGTTTAGCTGCGGGAAACAGCAATGGTACAATCGGTTTGTGGAATGCAGGAAACGGGCAGTTAATTCGGCGTTTAAGCGGGCATACCGACGGGGTTTGGTCGGTGGCTTTCAGTCGGGATGGCACTACTTTGGTTAGTGGGAGTTGGGATAAGAGTGTGAGACTTTGGGATGTGCGATCGGGCGAATTGAGAGGTAATTTGAGCGGTCATGCTGGCTACGTTAGCGCTGTGGCGATTAGCAGCGACGGTAAGACTATTATTAGTGCCGGTTGGTTGGGGGAAATCAAGATTTGGAAAAGGAGTTGAGATTTTTTTGAACGAACCCCGAAGGCGCGTTAGGCGGAGGGGCGCGTAAGCGCTACTCAACCTAGAAACAGCCCCGCGTCTGTAGCGAACGCAGCTAGTTGAGGGTTCGGTTAAGCACGGACTCTACTGGTAGGATGCTTCAGTTGGTAGCGATTCGATGTATATCGGCTAATCATTTCCGCGCTTCGCACCGTACTCCCTAGCATTTTGCTTCAAAGTACGCTCGACCCTTATGATAGATTTGGTTCTTGCCAGACTACACTGGAAGACAAAATCAAATTAAAAATTTCGCCATAAATTCGATCGACCCGCCGATCGGGCGGGACTCTCAACTTCGTGGAACAGGCGTCCCGCCTGTGGTTGGCAAAGTAAATCTAAAATCTAAAACCTAAAATCGCGTGACTTCTGACAAATGATTGAAGTAGAACACTTAAGCAAAACTTACGGTTCGACCGCAGCGATCGCGGACGTGTCTTTTTCGGTCGAATCAGGAGAAATTCTCGGTTTTTTGGGGCCAAACGGCGCGGGCAAAACCACAACGATGCGGATTTTGTCGGGATATTTGCCGGCATCCAGCGGTACGGCCCGCATCGCCGGCCTCGACGTTCACGAAAACTCGATGGCCGTCAGACAGCGCATCGGCTATCTGCCGGAAAACCCGCCACTGTATCCTGAAATGACTGTGGAAGGGTTTCTCTTTTTTGTGGCCAGGATTAAGCAAGTACCTGCAGGCGATCGCGCGCGACGAGTTACCTCCGCGATCGAACGCTGCGGCCTGGTTGATAAACGCAAAGTTTTAATCCGCAAACTTTCTAAAGGATTTCGCCAGCGCGTCGGTATCGCCCAGGCGATCGTCCATGACCCGCCGGTCATTATCTTAGACGAACCAACCGTCGGCCTCGACCCCCGACAAATCATCGAAGTCCGCAATTTAATCAAAAGTCTTGGCGGCCAGCACACAATCATCCTTTCTACGCACATTCTGCCGGAAGTCAGCATGACTTGCAACCGCGTTACCATCATCAATCGCGGAAAAATCGCCGCTGCGGGTAGTCCCGAAAATTTGATGGGAGAGTTGGCGGTGGGAGAGGGCTACGAACTCGAAGTCGAAGGCGAGGCAGATTTGGTAAACAGTCTGCTGTTGCCTTCTTTGGAAAATTTGGCAGGAGTTCGATCGGTAGAATTAATTCCAAGCCAGCAATTTTTAGTGAATCGCTACCGCCTGCGGGTTTTGTGCGAACCGGAAAGAGAACCCGGACGAGAAATTGCTACAGCTATCCTCGCCTCTGGATTCGGACTCTGCGAAATGCGCCGCTCTCGCGCTACTCTGGAAGATGTGTTTTTAAGGCTGACAGCGGCTGAAAAGAAACCGGAAGAAAATCTGGTTCACAGCGAACCGGAGGTCGATCGAAATCTCCAAGAAGCCACAGAAATTCAAGATTCGATCGCGGATTCTCATCAATCGGAATCACAACCGACGATCGTCCCGGACAATCTGCCCGTTTCAAATAAACCAGAGTCTCTCTATGATTCTCATTCAGCATCGGAAGCAGTTGCAGAAACTGAAGAGTTGCTTGATTATTCTCATTCCGCATCGGAACCAGTTGCAGAAACCGTAGAGCCGATAGAACTTTCTCCACCAGAATTAGAACCAGTTGCAGAAACCGTAGAGCCGATAGAACATCCTCAACCAGAATTAGAATCAGTTGCAGAAACCGTAGAGCCGATAGAACATCCTCAACCAGAATCAGAACCAGTTGCAGAAACCGTAGATTTGAGTGAAGCGAAGCATCTCAGTTTGGGTGTCACAGGAACCCGAGGATCTTACTCGCTACAGATCTCTAAACAAGCAAGCAGGATGCTCACTTTTGTAAAAAATGTTTTTTATAAAAGTGAGAGACTCCCGATAGAACCTTCTCCACCAGAACCGATTGTCGAAAATGTAGAAGTTTCAGAAACCGTAGAGTCGATCGGCTATTCTCAACCAGAATCCGAACCAGTTGTCGAAAGACAAGAGTCGAGCGAGCATCATGAACCAGAACCGATTGTCGAA
>NZ_JAUBQM010000011.1:0-63269 GCF_036701245.1 Microcoleus sp. Pol14D4 | reverse complement strand
CAGTTGTCGAAAGACAAGAGTCGAGCGAGTATCGTGAACCAGAACCGATTGTCGAAAATCTAGAAGTTTCAGAAACCATAGAGTCGATCGACTATTCTCAACCAGAATCCGAACAGATTACAGAAACACCAGAGGAAATAAGCGATTTAGAACCTGAAATGCAACCAGTCGCAGAGTTTCTGGAAACTGTAGAAAGACAACTGTTGATCGAGCATCCTCAACCAGAACCGATTGTCGAAAATCTGCCCGTTGTTGCAGAAACGGTAGAGTCGGTCGAACATCCTCAACCAGAACAGGTTGTCGAAAATCTGCCCGTTGTTGCAGAAACGGTAGAGTCGCTAGAGCCTTCTCAACCAGAACAGGTTGTCGCAAATCAGCTCATTGTTCAAATGGTAGAGCCGATCGAGCCTTCTCAACCAGAACCCGACCTGATTTTAGATACGTCAAGGTCGATCGAGCCTTCTCAACCAGAACCGATTGTCGAAAATCAGCTCATTGTTCAAATGGTAGAGCCGATCGAGCATTCTCAACCAGAACCAGAACTGATTTTAGATACACCAAAGTCGATCGAGCCTTCTCAACCAGAACCCGACCTGATTTTAGATACATCAAGGTCGCTAGAACAGTCTCAACCAGAACCCGAACTGATTTTAGATGCGCCTAAGTCGCTAGAACAGTCTCAACCAGAATCCGAACCTGTTGTAAAAAATCGACCACTCAAAAAAAAGCCACAACCGAGTAGCGATTCTCGACCACAACAGCAACCAGTTAGCAAAAAGCGACAAATAGAAAGAAAAAAACAGGATAGCGACGGCAGCGAAACACCACCTGCCGGCGACTCAGAATGAACCAATTACCAATGGCCAATTACCCATTCCCAATTCCTAAATGTTAGTAATGATTAGTAATATTGTCGCAATTTACCGGAAAGAACTACAAAGCTATTTTGCATCGCCATTAGCCTATGCCATCGCAGCAGTCTTTTGGCTAATCACCGGCTACTTTTTAATAGCCATCCTCCTCGCTCCCGACGGGTTAATTCCCCAAATCGGCCAGCGAGACCAAATGGGAATTACCGAACCTCCCATCGACGTAGCCTACGAATTTCTGCAACTATTTCTGCGAATCATGGGTTCCCTTTCCTTGTTCGTACTACCTGCACTCTCAATGGGACTTTACGCAGAAGAACGCAAACGTGGAACCTTAGAACTATTAGCCACATCGCCCTTAACAAACTGGGCAGTTGCTACCGGCAAACTCCTCGGTGTTTTAACATTTTATACCACCATGTTGGTGCCCCTGCTGTTCTGCGAGGCGATCGCCCTCAGTTCATCAACCCCACCCGTACCCCCCGGAGTTCTTCTCCTAGGACACGGCGGCTTAATCTTACTAGCTGCAGGAGTATTGTCCCTCGGAATGTTTATTTCCTCCCTCACCGACAGCACAATTTTATCCGCCATCCTCACCTTTACTCTAGTATTATTTCTGTGGGTGATCGATGCAGCCGCCGTCGCTATCGGTGGCTCCTTCGGAACGGCATTAGGACATTTGTCGCTGCTAACAAATTACACCAATCTTGTCAAGGGAGTTTTCGATACCAGCAGTTTAATTATGTTTGCCAGTTACATCATTTTAGGAGTATTTCTGACCGCGCAATCCATCGATGCCTTGCGATATCAGCGTTCTTAAAAACATGGGGGAAGGCCTCGCAAAATAAAGAGGAAAGAGTGGCAAAGTAAAAAATTTGGAGAGTTGCACATTAAAGGAGACACCACCAATTCCCAATGCCCCATTCCCAATCCCCAATTAATGTTAGTTATTCCACTAATTACTTGAAAAATGAGATTTATCAATCCAAAAATCGACTTTGCGTTCAAAAAAATATTCGGTTCCAGCGACAGCAAAGACATCCTGATTAATTTTTTAAACGCCATCCTTTATGAAGCACAGCCTGTCATCGAAGACTTAGAAATAATCAACTCCCAACCAGAAAATCAAACTCTCGGAGTCCAAGACACACACCTAGATGTAAAAGCCATAATTAACGGCGGCAGAATCGCCCTAGTTGAAATTCAACTCCTCAACGTGCCTTCCTTCGGCAATAGAGTTTTGTACAACGCTGCCAAAAGCTACAGCCAGCAATTAACAGGAAAAGAACGCTACGAAAGACTAAAAACAGTAATTTCTTTAAAAATTGCCGACTTTGAAATGTTTGAAAATCAGCCAGAATTCATGTCGCGGTTTGTTTTCCAAGAAAAAGAGCAACAGTTTGACTATCCCGATACTGAAATAGAATTAGTATTTATCGAACTGCCCAAATTTAGCAAGGAATTAGCAGCATTAGAAACAACCGCTGACCAATGGATTTACTTTCTAGAAAATACCAGCACTCTGGAGACAGTACCAGAAACATTGAGGGCTGTACCAGAAATTGAGAAAGCTTTTAGCATTGCCAACGAGGACAACTTCACTCAGCAAGAATTAAATGAATTGCACAACCAAGAACTGTGGATTCAAGACCAGCAGATTGCCATAGATGTAGCAAGAGAACAGGTGACAAAAACCGCTCAACTCTCGTTAATATTGCGTCAGCTAGTGCGGCGCTTAGGCACAATACAACCGGAAACCGAAAACTGCATCCGTCAATTAGGTATACAGGAATTAGAAGAACTAGGAGATGCCGTGCTGGATTTCAATAAACCGTCAGATTTAACAGCATGGTTGCAGGCTAATGCGATATAGAATAACATCCTCGACCCGGAAATTTTTACCTCAATATTTACCTTATGAAAATTAGCAAAACAAATTGGAAATACGTTTTTTTGCTGGGCCCCCTCCTCATCGCAGCGGGGGTAACAGCAGCACTTGTATCTGGAGTATGGGACCCCCTGACAGTCGGTTTAGTTATTGCCGGAGCAGTAACGATCGCACTTTGGCTGCTATATTTGAGTTACGAACAAAGCTTTTGGGGGCAGCGTTCCACTCAAGCCAGCACCAACGCCCTGATTGCTACCCTCGCCGTCTTTGTGATACTCGGAGTAATTAACTTCATAGCCGTTCGCTATCCCGTCCGCATCGACTTAACCGAAAGCCAACAATTTACCCTTGCCCCGCAGACTCAACAAATACTCCGAAACCTGCAACAAACAGTCAAAGTTTGGGTATTTGACCCCATCCAAAACCCGCAAATCAAAGAATTGTTGCAAAGCTACAAACGCGAGGGAGGCGAAAAGTTCCAATTTGAGTTTGTTGACCCGCAGGCCCAACCGGGAAAAGCGCGGGAATTTAGTATTACTAGCATCGGAGAAGTTTACCTGCAATCCGGAGACAAAAAACAGGTACTGCAAAAAGGTGGCACTGCTTTTGGTAGCGACCCAAATCAAGGGCTTTCAGAGATAAAACTTACCAATGGCTTAGAAGAAATCCTGAGCACTCGCGTTGCTACAGTTTACTTTTTGCAAGGCAAAGGCGCCCGCCCGATAAAGGAAGGTCAAGGCGGAATTCAGCAAGCTGAAAAAGCTCTGAAAGATAAATACTACAACGCCCAAACGCTGAATTTGACCGAACGAAAAGAAGTGCCAGAAGATGCAGATGCTTTAATCGTTCCGGGGCAGGACAAACCGTTTTCCGATACAGAAATTAAAGCACTAAAAGCTTATCTCGATCGCGGCGGCAGTTTATTGTTAATGGTAGACCCGGCAACTGATACGGGATTGGACAAAATGCTGCAAGAATGGGGTGTCAAACTAGACACCCGTTTAGCCATCGATGCTTCGGGAACTGGTCAAAGATTTGGCCTGGGCCCCACGGTTCCCACAGTCAGGCGCTACGGCGAACATCCGATTACTCAAAGTTTTGGTACTGGCATTTCATTTTATCCGTTTGCGCGTGCTTTGGAAACATCGCCAGTAGAAGGGATAGAGGAAAAACCGCTGATTTGGACGAGTCAGGAAAGTTGGGCGGAAAGCGATTTGACTACTAAGAAATTGGAGTTCGATCAAAAGACCGATCGACAAGGCCCGCTATTATTAGGTGTAGCTTTAGTTCGATCGTCCACTGCCAGCACTCCCTTAAAGCCCTCACCTTCACCAACACCAACACCCGTCACGCCTTCACCCCAAGCATCGCCGACAACATCACCATCACCGACAACTTCCCCATCACCGACAACATCACCATCGCCCATAGATTCACCATCGCCGACAGATTCACCATCGCCGACACCTTCGCCATCGCCGACAACATCACCATCGCCGACAACATCACCATCACCGACAACATCAACATCACCGACAACATCACCATCGCCGACAACTTCCCCATCGCCGACAACATCACCATCACCTATAGATTCACCATCGCCGACAACTTCGCCAACAGCTTCCCCAATCAGCTATTCAGTGATTGTCTCGCAAGAAGCAACGCCTCCAGCATTACCGACGACTTCGCCAACACCTGCAGCATCTCCCACAGCATCTCCCACAGCATCGGCAGAAAATTCGCCAACACCAACACCTGCAGCATCTCCCACAGCATCTCCCAGTCCAACCGCAACTCCTTCCGCGCCTTCAACTCCTAGAAAAACATCGCGAATGGTAATAATTGGCACATCTCAATTTGTGACTAACGGTTGGTTTGACCAACAACTCAATAGCGACGTGTTTCTCAATTCAGTCAGTTGGTTGAGTAAACCAGACCAGCAAAGCTTTTCTATCAGTCCGAAAAAAGCTACCAACCGCCGTATTAACATGACGACCATCCAAGTAGGATTGCTGGTGTTAGCTTGGCTAATTTGGCCTTTACTCGGACTGGGAATTGGTGGCGCTATCTGGTGGAAGAGAAGATAAGTTCGCCAACAAATTCTCTAAGGAATTTAACGGATTTATTTGCCTCTTTCTGGTTTTTTCACCTCTTAGCCATTACCAATTGCTAATTCCTAATTCCGCAAGGTGCGCCCGGTCGCGCACCTTACCCATTGTCAATTCCTAATACTTCGGCTACGCGAGCGTACAAGTTCCTAATTCCTAATTTCCCTAGGGTGCGTCTCTTACCAATTCCCCATTCCCCATTCCCCATTACCATGCCGAATTCGCTGTTACTATGAAATTGCAGAAAAATACATTAGTATTGATAGCCGTCGCGCTGAGCATGACGGGGTTGGTTGCTTTGTTCGAGATGCAAGTGTCTCCGAAACAGGAAGCCGCTAAGGAAGAAAAACAGAAAATTTTTGCTTTTAAGTCCGATCGCGTACAATTCTTTACAGTCAAAACTCCCGACAAAATATTGACTTTTGAGCGAGTTTATGCAACAAAAGGAGGCAAGTCTAGCTGGGAAATGAAATTGCCAGTGCAAGCACACGCGAGTCAGGCATCGGTGGATTTTTTGCTCGACAGGCTGGCAACAGGAAAGAGCGATCGCACGATTAATATTACTGCTGCTCAACTGCCAGAATTCGGTCTCGACCAACCCCAAGCTACAGTCACAGTAAAACTGGACAACCAAGAAACTCACCGCCTAGTTTTAGGCAAAACAGACTTTAGCGGCCGCTTCTTGTACGCTCAAGCCAATCCGCCGGAAGCGCCCCCTCAAAATTCAGCCGAAAATTTGCCCGTGCTGCTAGTACCTTTTGACTTTAAAAATGCCACTCAGCGACCTTTGTCAGAGTGGAAAAAAGCAGAAGCACCGAAAACAGAGAAACCGCAAAAACCCTCTCCCATGCCAAGTCCTGAGAATCAATAGATGGCCGATCGATCTGAGATGTTGCACCATTCTCAATAAGCCTTTGATGAAGAGGCAAGATGCCTGTTCCACAAAGAGTGCATTTTCTTGTGGAACAGGCTAGGGAAGCCTGTTGCTGACAATGGTGCGCTCTGGGATAGAATTTAAAGAACAAATCCCAAAACCTGTTACATCCAACATTCCTCACCTAAAATACAGAAAAGTCTAAACTTAAACTGTATTTAAGTGGCGTGCATTACCCCCAGGAAAGGGCGAATATGTTTCAGACAGCACTCAACCAAGGTACGACAGCAACGGATACAGCGCTTGACGTTGAACTCCGCAAGGTCTTTAAGGTATTTAACGGCGAAACCGCAGTCCGCGGAGTTGACCTCAACATCCGCCGAGGAGAATTTTTTAGCATCCTCGGGCCCAGTGGCTGCGGCAAGACTACGACGCTGCGCTTAATCGCTGGGTTCGAGACTCCCTCAGCGGGCGAATTGATGATTCGGGGCCAGTCGATGACCAACACTCCAGCTTACCGCCGTCCGGTAAATACTGTTTTTCAAAGCTACGCTTTGTTCGGACACATGAATGTCTGGGACAATATAGCTTTTGGATTGCGGATCAAAAAGCTGGGGAAAGCAGAAATTGAAGAACGGGTACGGGAAGTTTTGCAATTGGTGAAAATGGAATCTTTCGCCAACAGGTTTCCCGGTCAAATGTCGGGCGGTCAGCAGCAGCGGGTGGCTTTGGCGAGAGCTCTGGTCAATCGACCGGCGGTTTTACTGCTGGACGAGCCGTTGGGTGCTCTGGATTTGAAGTTGCGGAAGCAGATGCAGTTGGAACTGTCGAATTTGCATCAAGAATTGGGTTTGACTTTTGTGATGGTGACTCACGACCAAGAAGAGGCGATGAGTCTGTCTGACCGGATTGCGGTGATGCACGAGGGGAGGATTGAGCAAATTGGCTCTCCTGAAGAAATTTATGAGTGCCCGCAGACGGCTTTTGTGGCCGATTTTATTGGCGATACGAATTTGTTTGGGGGTACGGTAGAATCGATCGACCGATCGACTATCACAGTTCGCACATCAGCCAATCTGAAAATAGTCGTTCAGCAGTCGGATATGTGGAGTGGCGTCACAGGCGACTCTGTGGTGGTCAGCGTCCGGCCCGAAAAAGTATATTTGAATCTCTACCAGCCGGAAGTGTCGGTCAACTGTTTTGAAGGGCGGCTCAAAAATACTATGTACATGGGCACGCACGTTCATTACGTGGTTGAGTTGGCGTCGGGCGATAAAATTACTGTACGCCAGCCAAATACCGGTGGCTCTTTCCCAGACCCGCACACGCCGATTTACGCTTATTGGGGAACTACTGATTGTCTCGCTTTGACCGATCGAGCATAATTACGAAGGAAGTTCGGCAACGAACCCGCGAGATTTAACGGATGTCACTGAGGTCGGGAAGTTCGGCAACGAGCAGTGTACGGGATTTAAGAGATTTAACGGATGGATGTTGCAGGGAAGTTCGGCAACGAGCAGTGTAGGGATTTAACGGATTTAATCGAATTTCCCCATCCCTAATTCCCCAATCTAAAATCTAAAATCGAATTTCCCCATCCCCAATCTAAAATCTAAAATCTAAAATCTAAAATCTAACTGTGCCTCCGACTAACTTACCAATTTCCAGGATTTTCCCGGCTAATTCTACACGCCGTCAGTTCCTAAAAAATTCGGCGGCCACAATTTCCGGTTTAGCTCTTTCGAGTTGTGGCTGGCGACTTGCAGACGTACAATCTGCTCCTCCCGTCAAAGGTGCGGCAGACAAACTTTTCATCTATACTTGGGCAGGCTATACCGATGAAGCTTTGCTCGATCGCTTTGCCGAAAAAACCGGCATTCGCGTAGTGGCCGACGTGTTTAGTTCCAACGAAGAGATGCTGGCGAGAGTTCAAGCCGGTGGCGCCCGCGCCTACAGTATCATTTACCCATCTGATTACATGGTGGTTCAAATGACGGAACTCGGGCTGTTGAGCCCATTAGACCATTCGGTTTTGGGCGGGCTCGATCGGCTAAAAAAACAGTTCCAAAACCCTGTCTATGACCCAGGAAACCGCTACAGCGTGCCTTTGAGTTGGGGAACCACAGGCTTGATTTACAACACCGAACAACTCAAAGAAGCTCCTGAAGATTGGGACTATTTGTGGCAGCACAAACAGGAGTTAGCAAAGCGAATGACGCTGGCGAGTGATGTTCGAGAAGTCATGGGCGCTGCGTTGCGGATGCTGGGCTATTCTCTGAATTCTACAAATCAAGAGCAAGTGAAACAAGCTTACCAAAAGTTGGTGGAACTCAAACCGGCGATCGCATCTTTTACTACTGATGCTTGGCGGCCTCAAATGCTGACGGGGGATTTGAAGGTAGCTATGTGTTATTCTTCTGATGCTAATGAAGTAATTTCAGATAACGATAAATTGAAGTATATCGTCCCTAAAAGCGGTTCTTCTCTATGGACTGACACTTTAGTAATTCCTCAAGGTGCTCCCAATCCCGAAGCAGCTTATAAATGGATTAACTTTCTCCTGCAAGCCGATGTCGCTGCTTCTTTAGTAGAGCGGCTCAGTTTTTCAACTCCTTCGGAAGATGCTTTTAGTTTGTTGACGCCGGAAGTCCGCGAAAACGAGATTCTTTTCCCTTCGGAAGATATTTTGAAAAAGTGCGAAGGTGTGGCTCCTGTAGGGAAATTTATGGAAGTTTACGATCGCTATTGGACTCAATTAACCAGCGGCTAATCATCAAACCGAGGGCGGGTTTTACACGCAATCTCTAATTATAACCCAATATTTACACAAACTCGCCCCCGCACAGCAGATCGCCCAGTCTATCCGTATTATATCCGCGTTAATCCGCGGTTAAAAACTCAAAAAAATTGATCTATGGCTGTTTCAACTAGAACTCCCCCTCCTATTCCTCCCAATTCTCCATTGAAGGCTGAAACTGTTTCCCCGTGGTCTGCTTGGGCGGGGCCACTGGCATTGTTGGGCCCTTCTGGCTTGTTGCTGCTTTTATTATTAGTCATACCAACCCTGGTGATTTTTCAGCTTAGTTTGGTGCCGAATATTAAGCCAGGAGATTTGGTGAATCCTTCGGGAATCGGCAATTACCTGCGAGTGTTTGAGCCGCTAAATTTGCAGGTGATGGGTCGATCGCTCTTTTTCGCCACGGGGACTACTATTCTGTGTTTGCTGCTGGGATTTCCCGTCGCTTACTGGATCGCCCTCAATGTCCCGAAAAAGTGGCGGAATTTAACTTTGTTAGGCTTTGTGTTGCCGCTGTGGACTTCTTCACTGTTGCGATCGTATGCTTGGATTACAATTCTGCGTCCTACAGGGGTTCTCAACTCGCTGCTGGCACTTGTAGGCATTCCTCCTCTGGAATTACTCAATCAAAGTTCCGCAGTTTTAATCGGCATGGCTTACAGTTATTTGCCTTATATCGTGACAATTCTCTACGCTTCTTTGGAAAAGTTAGACCGTAGGTTGCTAGAAGCATCTCAGGATTTGGGCGCCAATCCAGTGGAAACTTTCTGGAAAGTGACAGTACCTCAGACGATGCCAGGAATTGCTGCGGGTTCTTTGCTAGTATTTATTAGCTGTTTGGGCGATTTTGTCGATCCGGAGTTGCTCGGTGGAGCTTCTAGTATGACGGCGGCTCGTTTAATTTACAATCAGTTTTTGGGGGCGACTCAAAATTGGGGTCTGGGTTCGGCTCTGAGTATGGTATTAATCTTTGTAGTGAGTATAGGAATTGCCCTTTTGCTGAAATATGGCGATCGTAATGCAATTTAAGTTAGTTGACTGTTAACTGTTGACTGTTGACTGTTGACTGTTCCATAACCAATTACTAATTACCAATTACCGATTACCGACAAATGGAAAATACCGCCGACAATCCACAGGAGGAAATACAAGCCGATATGTACTTAAAACCTAAATTTAAGATTTCTTGGCAGGTAATATTTGCCGTTTTGATGTTTTTTTATATGTACCTGCCTATCCTGGTACTCACATTTTACAGCTTTAACAAATCGCGTTTTAGCGCCGGTTGGGAAGGATTTACTTTAGATTGGTACGTTAAATTATTTAGCGATACGCGGATTTTAGTTGCCCTGAGAAACAGTTTAACTGTTGCTGTTTGTGCAGTTGCAATCTCGGCTGTACTCGGCACTTTGATGGCCGTTGGTTTAGCCCGCTACCGCTTTCCTGGCAAGAGTTTATATCAGGGAGTTTCCTACTTGCCGATTATTATTCCAGATATTGCGACCGCAGTTGCTACTCTGGTATTTTTAGCTGCGCTGGCTATTCCTCTGAGTTTGTGGACAATAGTCGCCGCTCACATTGTGTTTTGTCTGGCTTACATCGCCCTAGCTGTTTCTACTAGATTGGCTGATTTAAACCCGTATTTAGAAGAGGCTGCCTTGGATTTGGGCGCAACGCCTGTTGAAGCTTTTATTCAGGTTTTGCTCCCTCAATTAATACCCGGAATTGTTTCGGGTTGTCTGCTGTCTTTTGTCCTCAGCATGGACGATTTTTTAATTGCGAGTTTTACCGCAGGTAGCGGGACTACAACTCTGCCGATGGAAATTTTTAGCCGGATTCGGACTGGGGTAAAACCGGATATTAATGCTTTGAGCGTGCTCTTAATAGTAGGTTCGGGAGGATTGGCATTTTTAGCGGAATATTTGCGCGGCCGGGGCGAGCAAAAACGGACTCATTAGTCCTTAGTCCTTAGTTCTTATTCCTTGGTGATTGGTTATTAGTCAATACGGTTCAGTTAGTGCTAAAAAAACAGATGGTGCGTAGTGCGTAGGTTGGGCCCGGAGGGAACGAACCCTCCGTTTCACTCCGCCCAACATTTTCGCTACAATTTTCCTTAACCCAAGCGTATTGGTCTAGGAATAGACCGAATCAGGATTGTAGACCTTCTTCCCTGTTGATAAAAACGACGTTTATTTCGAGTTAACTTCATTAATTCTTGTACGAGTTCAGAATGTCGATCGAGATAATTTATCCACTGCTCTCCATCTCAGCTAACGCCAAATGTACTCTGTCTACGGTATCTTGCTCTTCCTGCGGGGGAGATATTTTACCATCTTGAATATCCTGTTTTGGATACTTGTCATGGCTCCACTCAGCAAAAATCTTAAGTGCTTAAAGTTTTTTGTCGTTCCTCAAATAACTGTTTTGCAAACTGATAAAGCTCTATATCTAGCAGATTTTGTTCGGCAATTAAATGTAAAGTTTGCTGATTAATATTAGAAGTTTTCGGTTTGTTTATCCCCACATTTTCTGCAACCATTTGAATTTGCGACCAACCCAGATGTCTGCTGAAAGTTCCTAAACTTTCAGCAAACCGCTCTTGAATGCCAAAATTATAGTAGTGAAGTAGGTTGTGTTTAGCTTGTTCTAGCATATTACAGGAACAATGACCGTAAGGTACTTTCCAGCCAGCTCCGGATAGCATTCTCACCTGCAAATTGTCAAATTCTATTGATTGTTTCCAAGAGATTAAACTTTCAAGGGTGTGTTCCGTTCTGCCGAATACGTGGTAGTAAAAAGAGATGACTCGCTCTATTGGTTCGCGCAAGAGCGTGATATAATGAAAAGTATCGACAGGCAATAAATTATGAATCCCAAAAGGTTTATGTCCGCTAATGGCTCTCAGCTTCACCAAGCCATTAAAGTTTTGATCGTTTACGTCAGGAAGATACTGAAAATAACTTCTCAGTTCATTAAGTAATTCATCTGCATTTTTTGTCGTTACCGTTGGATCATCATAAAACATAAATACAGCATCTTTACCATACTGTTGCATGAGAATATGACGCAATGATGTCCCTGCTGTTTTGGGAATATGCGTAAAAATAATTAAACCTTTCTGGAGATTTTGAGCAAAATTTTTGGCAGCTTCCATTTTTGATTATCTACTTTCAAGTATCAGATGTCTGGCAACTAAGTCAACGAGTAATTTCAAGAATAAGGGAGTTGCTTATTATCGGACATTAGGAGTATGTTTTTTATGTTTACGGGCTAATAAAATCCCATGAACTTGTTTCATATTTACTGCTATTTTAGATTCCTTGATATTTTTTAATTGATTAAACTTTTCTCAGTACAGTTATGAATTTATTGAGATTTTTTTGAGCTAACTCTTTTTCAAGCTTGATCTGAGCTTGCTCATACCGATAGAGGAAGAATTTTAAAAATTTTTTTGAGTCCACAGGTGAAAGTAAATCCTGTAATCGATAACAAATAATTGCTGAATAAGTTTTTCGAGTTTATTTGTCTAAATTTTTGCTATTAATATACCCTTTCAGTGATTGCCCTGTCAAGAAAAATCCAAATAGCTCTCAAACTCTCTCACAATCAAGTTTTCAGCATTTGTGTGTGCCTCGCATAGGTACAAATCACTGCAAACCCACCCCTAGTAAAGCTTTCAGGCATTAAAATTCACCCCTTCTCTCCCCCACCTATAGCCCACTACGTTTCAGTTAGTGCTAAAAAAACAGATGGTGCGTAGTGCGTAGGTTGGGCCCTTGGAACGAACCCTCCGTTTCACTCCGCCCAACATTTTCGCTACAATTTTCCTTAACCCAAGCGTATTAGGTTATTAGTCATTAGTAATTGGTGGTGAGTCACCAAAAAACCCGGTTTCTTTGAGAAACCGGGTTTCTCAAGCGGTAAGGTGCGTGGCCCGGCGCAGCCTACAGCCTAAAGAGGTTCTGCGTCTAGGACCCAATTGCTGCTATTTTGCTGCTGGTAATTTCACCTTAGTAGCCAAACCTACTGCTTCCAAAAATTGAATTGTCATCCAAGTGAAGTCAATTTCCCACCTTTCCATCCCGTGACGCGCAGAGTATTGATAAGCATGGTGGTTGTTGTGCCAGCCTTCGCCGTAAGTCAAAAGCGCAACCCACCAACAGTTAGTAGAACTATCCTTTGTTTCGTAAGTGCGGTAGCCAAATTTGTGAGTGGCGCTGTTCACAAACCAGGTGCAGTGATAAACGAAAACTAAGCGGACAAAAATTACCCAAACTACAAAAGGCCAGCCTGCTGCTAAGTAAAGCAAGACGCCAAAGGCGATTTGAATTGGCAGAAAGTAATTTTGCAAAAATTGATAAAACGGGTCGCTTGAAATGTCTTTTGTGCAGCGGGAAATTTCAGCGTGAGCTGGACCTTTATATAGCATCCAGCCGATGTGACTCCACCAAAAACCCTTTTGGGCATTGTGAGGGTCGAGGGCATTTTGGTCAGAGTGGGTGTGGTGCAATCGGTGCAGCCCAACCCAATCAATTATTCCTCCTTGGCAGGCAAGGGCTCCGCAAAATGCTAGAAAGTATTCTACGAATTTTGGTGTCTGAAAACTGCGGTGGGTGAGCATACGATGCCATCCGAGAGTTATTCCCAAACCGCCGGTTATCCAGTGCATAAATACTGTTAAACCAACTGCTGTCCAATTGAAGTTACTGGGTAGCAGGGCGAACAAAGCGCCGATATGAAGTCCTGCTAAACTAATAACGTGCTTCCAATTGTAGTGGAGTTTTTCTTGCGTTGCTATTGTCATTCTTTTTTTGATTTCTGATGAGATGCCGACCGGGATTCACGCATAATAGTTTGGATTGAGCAGTGAACTTTTTTTGCTGCACACTTGCCCAAACTAATAAAGAATCAATGATAGATTTGGGATTAGGATTGAAAAAGATTTACGGTTGTATTTTGAAAATAAAAAATTTGGCTGCCAAACAAAATTTTTTGTTCCCAATTATATTATAACGGATTCTGGTTTTGGTTGGGTCGATCGCACTAGAAGATGCGAGGTTACTTCAACCCAACCTGTATTCGATCGCAAAAAACAGGATTAGGCATTGGTCACTAGCCATTAGTCCAGAACTGATGACCTACAACCAATGACTAATTGCCGATCGCTATTTTTCTGCTAATTTCACTTTGGTTGCCAAACCCAGCGATTGCAGCAGTTGAATTGTCATCCAGGTGAAGTCGATTTCCCACCATTGAAGACCGTGGCGAGCTGAGTATTGAAAAGCGTGGTGGTTGTTGTGCCAGCCTTCGCCGTAGGTAAGCAGGGCAACCCACCAGCAGTTGGTCGAGCGATCGCCCGACTCGTAGGTGCGGTAGCCGAATTTGTGGGTAGCGCTGTTAACCAGCCAAGTGCAGTGGAACACCACCACGATCCGCATAAACACTCCCCAAACCACGAAAGACCAGCCGCCTAATAAATAAAGCAACACACCGAAGACAACTTGGATGGGGATAAAATATGCTTGGAGAAACTTGTATACTGGGTCGTCGCCGATGTCTTTAGTAAAGCGGGGGATTTCCACTCTGATCGGAAGATCCGAGAGCATCCAACCCATGTGGCTCCACCAGAAGCCTTGATTGGAATCGTGGGGATCTGTTTCGGTGTCGGAATGTATGTGGTGTAACCGGTGCATTCCTACCCAGTCGATCGGGCCACCTTCACAGGAAAGGGTACCGCAAATAACTAGAAAATACTCTAGCCATTTCGGTGTTTGAAAACTGCGGTGGGTGACTAGGCGGTGAAATCCGAGAGTAATTCCTAAACCACCTGTTACCCAATGCAGGAAGACTGCTAGCCCGACCGCAGACCAGCTAAAATTACCCGGCAGCAAAGCAAATAAAGCACCGATGTGCAGAAAGGCCATAAAGCCTACGACAGGCCAATCAGGAGAAGTTTTTTTGGAAGTTGCAATCGTCATGAATATATTGTGTTTACAAACTAGGGGCCGCATCTACGCCATAATGAACAGCGCGCACGCAAAGGGTGAGCGAGGTATAGATGAATAGCGTTTCACGGCTACAGGAAGCAGAACAGGCACTCTTTCAGATTTTTTCTGGTATTGACACTACAGTCAAGCAAAATCTTCAACGAGTCTTAAAAGCTTTTCGCAGCCACCGGGTTGGAGTCCACCATTTTGCAGGGGTTACGGGTTACGGCCACGATGATTTGGGTCGGGAGACTTTGGACGGGGTGTTTGCCGAAGTGGTAGGGGCCCAGGCTGCGGCTGTCCGGGTACAGTTTGTTTCGGGTACTCACGCGATCGCCTGTGCTCTTTTTGGCATCTTGCGTCCTGGTGACGAAATGTTGGCAGTGGCTGGTTCTCCCTACGATACTTTAGAAGAAGTGATCGGCTTGCGGGGGCAAGGTCAAGGTTCACTGCTTGAGTTTGGCATTAGTTACCGTGAGTTGCCTCTAACTCGCGAAAGAAGTGTGGATTGGCAGGCATTGAGCTCTACTATTTCAGCAAAGACTCGCCTGGTTTTTATCCAGCGCTCTTGCGGCTATTCTTGGCGGTCGAGTTTGTCTATTTCTGAGATCGAAAAAATCGTCGCCATAGTCAAACATCAGAATCCTAACACAATTTGCTTTGTTGATAATTGTTACGGAGAGTTTGTTGATGATTGCGAACCTACTGCTGTGGGTGCGGATCTGATGGCTGGTTCTTTAATCAAAAATCCGGGGGGTACGATCGTCCCTGCTGGAGGTTACGTTGCTGGGAGGGCTGATTTAGTAGAGGCGGCAACTTGTCGCTTGACGGCGCCGGGAATCGGCAGCAGCGGCGGCGCAACTTTTGATTTGAATCGACTGCTGTTTCAGGGTTTATTTATGGCTCCCGGTTTTGTGGGGGAGGCTATGAAGGGAAATCATTTGACCGCTTATGTTTTTTATAAGTTGGGTTATCGAGTGAATCCTATGCCTTTGGCTAGAAGACGAGATGTGATTCAGGCAATCGAATTCGGTTCTGCTGATAAGTTAGTGGCTTTTTGTAAGGCCGTTCAGCAAAATTCTCCCGTGGGTTCTTATTTAGACCCGATCCCAGCTCCGATGCACGGATATGAAAGTCAGTTGGTGATGGCTGGGGGTACTTTTATTGATGGGAGTACGTCGGAGTTTTCGGCTGACGGGCCTCTGCGGGAGCCTTACGTGGCTTTTTGTCAGGGGGGGACTCATTGGACTCATGTATCGATCGCTCTTGAGGATGCGATCGAGGCTGTGGGCCCAGCAGCTAAGTAAGTTGTAGGGACGGTGCGGTATAGGAGATCCCTGGGTTTGCATGGTGATTTTTGGGGATTTTTTGACCACGAATTTCTTGATGGTACCCGCCACGTGATTTATCCGTGGAATCAATCCAAAATCTAAAATCGAAAATCCTCAAGCCCCCCGCATTTATCCGTGGGGTCAATCTAAAATCTAAAATCTAAAATCTAAAATCGATTGACCGCAGATGCAGGCAGATTGACGCTGATGAACGCAGATTAGAAGATGTATCCGGGGTCGGCTGCTGGGAGTGGGTTCGCCTTCGATCGCGCCGGAACCGGTACACAGGATCGGAGTTAAAATTAATATCGCTGTATTTGCGAGTTTACTCAGCATTTTTGAGTGATTGAATATCCCCTTGCATAATTATGCTGACATTGCGCGAAATCTTGTCTATTTCCCAATCCCACCACCTAATTTCTAATAGTTGTGCAACTTCACGATCGCTAAAACGCTGTTTGATTGGATGGGCGGGGTTTCCACCTGCCACGGTATAAGCGGGAATGTCTTTTACTACAACGGATTTGGCAGCAATGACGGCACCATCGCCGATTTTTACTCCGGGCATAATCACGGATTCATAGCCGATCCAAACATCATTGCCAATGACGATATCGCCTTTACTTGGCAGTTCCATTAATAAATTCATCGCTGTTTCCCAACCATTCCCAAAAACCGGAAAAGGATAAGTTGAAATACCGTCTAGTTTATGATTCGCACCGTTCATAATGAATTTGACGTTGGTGGCGATCGCACAAAATTTACCAATAATTAACCGATCGTTTCCGTAGTTATAAAGTACATTTTTTTCAAAGTTTTCTGGATCTATTGGATCGTCGTAATATGAGTAATCGCCGACGATAATGTTGGGGGATTTAATAAAGTTTTTGATGAAGCATACGCGCCGCTGATCGGTCATCGGATAAGGTCGGTTTGGATCGGGCCCAATTTCTGTCATAAATTTCCATCCTTATTCGTTAAGCTGCTGGATTGATGTAGTGTTAATTCGAGTTAGGTTTGCTTATGCTTCATTAACATAGAGTAATAGAGTTTGTCAAGGGGTGGGCGAGAAAATTGGGGTCGATCGCCCTGCAAGAAATGAGACAAAATGGTAAAAGCCAACATCCATCCGCGTTCCGAAGCGGTTAAAAATCCCAAATTAATATTAAAGAAGCGATCGCAGTGAGATAATTTATGAGAATACGAACCTACGAAGTCGGTGATACCCAACAAATTGTAAAACTTTTTTACGACACCGTACACGAAGTAAACATCCGCGATTACACAAAAGCACAAGTAGATGCTTGGGCACCAGCAGATATGGATATCGAAAGTTGGACTAAAAGTTTAAGCAGTAAATTTACTTTCGTAGCAGAAGAGGGCGATCGAATTGCTGGTTTTGGGGAGTTGGAAGCAAGCGGCCATATCGATCGCTTTTACTGTCATCAAGATTTTCAAAGACAAGGAGTCGGTAGGTTAATTTTAAAACAAATTGAGTCAAAAGCCAAAGACTTAGGAATTAACAAGTTATTTACCGAAGCCAGCATTACAGCTCGACCTTTTTTTGAAACCCAGGGATTTATGGTGATTAGAAAACAAGAAGTAGAACGGAGAGGACAAAAATTCATCAACTTTGTCATGGAAAAAAATATATAAACAACGATTTGTGTAAAATTAGATCGAAGAGTTTTACTCAGGAGTTGCGATGGTGACGGAAGCTACAAATGTGCTGGGCGGAAAGTTAGAGACTTGCTGCACTTCGCCAATGACAGGATATTATCGGGACGGCAAATGCAATACAGGTGGTGGCGACTTTGGGGCTCACACTGTTTGTGCTCAACTGACAGAAGAGTTTTTGCAATTCACCAAGTCGAATGGAAATGATTTGAGCACTCCGGTTCCCGAATTTAACTTTCCCGGTTTGAAGCCTGGGGATTGCTGGTGTTTGTGCGCTTCTCGCTGGAAGGAAGCAATGGATGCGGGAGTTGCGCCGCCTGTGGTTTTGGCTGGGACTCACGCCTTGACTTTGGAATACGTTTCTTTGGATGAATTGAAGCAGCACGCTGCTGATTTGTAGGAGGATGTTGGTGTGCGATCGCTTTTAGTCAATAAGGGCGATCGTGCTTTTATGATGAACATCAAGTCAATAAATTTGAGATTGGAGATTTTAGAGCGATCGCCACTCAAATATTTAAGTGCGATCGCTCGTCATTTCGATGTTTTACTATTAGATGAACTTACGGCTTTACTCGATCCTGATTCTCAGTTAGATTTGGTGTCCGCGGTGCAGCGTTTGGTCAAAAATTGCGGGCTGACGGCTTTGTGGGTGACTCACGGTTTGGATGAGTTGAATTATTGCGATGGGGCTTTTTTGTTGGAGAAGTGTGAAGTGGTAGATGGGGGCGATGCACCAAGGTTAAAGCAGCGGTTGATGCAAATTCAGGAAGTTTAGCGGCTGAAGTTTGGCCAGAATTAGCGATCGCATTTCATCGGACGTGATATTAAAGGTAAAACAAGGATGACTAACGGGACTCAGACAAAAACTGAAGCCATTTTGGCTAAAACCCAGATAGAGAAATACTTTTACCTCGAATGGGTATTAATTTAGTTATACCAAGGGTTTCAGACATTTTTAGGTTATGGATTTCTTTTCATTTCCTAGAAGGGGTTTCAGATTTTAAAGGGCTGGAAAAGGTTTAAGTCCCACTAAAAAGCTTGCTGTGTAAGCCTTATTGCTTCTTCCTTGTTCCTTCTTTCTTTTACTTAACGATCGATCGCGATCGCGATACTGTATAATCCTGTGAAGGCTATTTTGAGCCGCCACAGTCATTATTAAACAACAACACTTCATATTTTCCCTTATGTTAGACGCTAAAACTCTATTTCAAGAAAGCTACTATCTGGCTAAAAACTTAGAGGTGGGCGCCGCTGTTACCAAAGGGAACTTCCAAAACGGATTTGAACACTTTAGCAAATTTGGTCAATTTGAGGGCGGCAACCCTAGCGCCCTATTCGATACTAATTATTATCTCCTAAATAACCCTGATGTTGCCACCGCTGTCAACAGCAAAGCTACCACAGCAATACAACACTTCATTAATTTTGGAGAATCAGAAGGCCGCAATCCTAGCCCATTCTATAACAACAGCTATTATCTAGGGAAAAATCCCGATGTTGCTGCGGCTGTCGATCGCGATGAAATTACTGGTATTGGTCACTTCATCCAATTTGGTGAATCGGAAAACCGCAGTCCTAGCCCTTTATATAACGTTAGCTATTATCTGGCAAAAAACCCAGATATTACTGCTGCTGTTGAGCGCGACGAACTTACTGGCATTGAACACTTTATCAAGTTTGGCGCTGCTGAAGGGCGAGATGTCACCCCATTTATTAAGTCTGGTGACTCAACCTTGCCAAATGGTGTTGCTTCTGGAGATACCACCCAAACTTCAACTGTTTTGTGGACTCGCAGCACAGTTCTGGGTAATGTTGTCTTTGAATACTCCACCGATCCAAACTTCAGTAACAGTCTCGGCACTCTCACAGATACCGTCACCGATGTTACCGTACCCGTGAAAGCCGAACTGACGAATTTAAACCCTGGTACTCAATATTTTTATCGAGTGCGCGATGCCGCTGGCACTTCAGCAGTTGGGCAATTCCGCACTGCTGCTGAGTTGGGAAATCGCCAGGGTTTACGATTTGGGGTAGCAGGCGACTGGCAAGGTCAACTTACTCCTTTCCCGGCGATCGCAAATGCGCCGGAACGCAATCTCGACTTTTTTGTTCGCATCGGCGACTCCGCTTATGTAGACGATCTGTCGCCGGATTTGCCGGGAGTCAGACAACCTAAAACTTTTGAAGAGTTTAGCACCAAATATAACGAAGTCTACGGTCAACGTTATGGCCTCAATACCTGGGCTGATTTGCAGGCTTCTACCACAATCTATGCTAGCTGGGATGACCACGAACTCACGAATGATTTTGCCGGGGGTGCAACGCCTGCTGAGTCGCCGCAAAAAGAAGGAATTTTTGGGACGGGGGGAGGCTTTGTCAATGATACGCCTGTATTTGACACGGCTTTACAAGCATTTCAAGCCTACAATCCCGTGCGAAATGATTTTTATGGCAATACGGGCGACTCTCGCACTGCTAATGAGCAGAAACTTTATCGGTCTAATACCTTCGGCAGTGATGCAGCTACATTTGTTTTAGATTTGCGCTCTTTCCGAGATAATTCTTTGAAAAGTATCCCAGAAACTTCCGACCAAGCTACTGTTAATAAGTTTCTCAATGATGCCTTTACGCCGAATCGCACGATGTTAGGGGGGGCGCAACTTCAAGACTTGAAAAATGACTTACTGAAAGCTCAACAAAATGGCATAACTTGGAAGTTTATTATGTCAAGCGATCCGATACAAAATTTTGGTATTGCGGTTGCAGGCGATCGCTGGGAAGGTTATGCTGCTGAACGAACAGATTTGCTGCGTTTCATCAAAGAAAACAACATCAAAAATGTTGTTTTTGCGACCGGAGATTTTCACGGATATGTCGTGAATAATGTCACCTATCAAGAAGCCCCAGGTCAGCCGCAAATCCCTACGGATGTTATTGATGTAATGACCAGTCCTGTTGCTATTCAGTTGAACATCGGGCAAGGGCCGTTTGCCGCCCCCTTTGGCCCCGCAACGGTGGCTTTTACGCCCGCCGCTTTGCTGCCACAATCGGAAAAAGATCGCTATAATTCATTGCCGACAAGGGAACAAAAAGATGCCTTTGTCCGCAATATTCTGGATACTCGGACAGCGCCGCTAGGATACGATCCAGTTGGTTTGGAAGGTTCTGGGATTGACGCTAGACTGATTCAAGGAGAGTATTTAGGAGTGCATACCTACGGCTGGAATGAGTTTGAAATTGCTCCTGAGAGTCAGCAGTTACGGGTAGTAACTTATGGTATTGAACCTTACACGCAGTCGCAACTTGATGCTAATCCCAGTGCGATTATTAATCGAAAGCCGTTTATTGTCAGTGAGTTTGTTGTTAATCCTAAGTGATTAAATAGACTTCTTGCAAAAATATCCAGGCGATTGAAATCGCGGTGACACAAACTAAGTCCGCCTACGCGGACTTTAAAATGATAATTATGGTGATTTATGTCCTAATTTGGTAGCTAGAATTTTCGTAGTTTAAGTTGTGGTTTCCACTTACAGATAGACTCTGGCTTGAGTGGGCAAGTTTTGGGAGCGATCGGATTTCCGCTGAGTTGTAACCAAGTCAGGTTAGTTAAGGATTGCAATGGTTTGATGTCATTGATTTGATTGTTTTCGAGATTGATCGCAGCCAGTTTAGTCAAAGATAGCAATGGTTTGATGTCGCTGATTTTATTATTGTTGAGGTCTAACCAAGTCAGTTTAGTCAATGATGCTAGGGGTTTGATGTCACTAATTTGATTGTTGCTGATGTCTAACCAAGTCAGGTTAGTCCAAGATGCCAGCGGTTTGATGTCGCTGATTTGATTGTTGTTGAGTTGGAGAGTAGTCAGGTTAGTCAAGGATGCTAGCGGTTTGATGTCGCTGATTTGATTGTTGCCGACGGAGAGTGTAATCAGGTTAGGCAAAGATGCTAGCGGTTGGATGTCACTGATTTGATTGTTACTAATGTGGAGTGTAATCAGGTTAGTCAAAGATTCTAAAGGTTTGATGTCGCTGATTTGATTACCCCAGAGGAAGAGTGCGGTGAGACTCGAAAGTTTCTGATTAGCCGCATCGCACTGAGTAGTTCCTGCTTCCTTCAAGAGCACCTCAACAGTATGTTTACTTTCATGACTCAAAGAATCTTTTTCGCGACACCATTCAGCAAATGTTTTGTTTCCCGATCGCACTTCTGCTGCTGCTTTCACCGACTCTCCATTTCCAGATAATGCTAGAAGCACACAACAAGCAAGTGCGATAGACCTGCGTAAATTGATATATTTCTGTGCCACTATAAGGGTCATAATCTTATATATCTAATTGAAAGTTAAAGCCATCTTTCACAAACAAAACCAATAATTAATTCAGTCCTTTTCAAAGGACTTAAGCTTTGAGGCAGGGGTTTAAACCCCTGCCGGACTGAAGGAAAGAGGCAATATCATGTCCCTGCAAAATACCTCTTAAAAACTCTCCGAATCACCTCACTCAGGCAACTTATACTGCCCCACAATCCGCTTAGCATATTCCGGTACATGAGCCTCTAATTTCTCAGGATAATTGCGCTTCACATACAGATAATTGCGAGTGAAATGAGAATCAATCGAAAACCGAGCATATTCCAAACCCTTTGGCCCAATTCTCTCAATAAAAACTCCCATTAACTTCGCCGCCCACATCGGCAAAGTCACTCCTTTTTCGTAAGCGGGAATGCTTTGCTGAACGGCTTCTTTTCGGTTTCCCTTAGACATCACCGGCTGAGTATTTAACTGATCCGTTACCAAGTCTAACATCTCTTGCCCGGTGTCATTTCGCACCACAATCCACTGCCAGCCAAAAGGTGCGCCCATGTAGCCCACAACTAAATCTGCTAAAGAATTCACATAATCAAAACAGCTCAAACAAGAAGGAGCAAAAACATCTTTCAATTCTTTAGTATTCAACCCAAAGAACGGCACTTTTTCTTCCGAACCATCTTCGTGTTTGAAGTGAACGTTAAAGTCTTGCATAAACTCGTAAGAAACCACCGTTTCGGGAGAACGGCTAGTCGTGTCTAGAAATTTCTGCAAGCCTGCACGGCTGACATTATCCACGCACGGAGTTCCCAAAACGTAGAGCTTCTCTAAACCGAGTTTTTTCTCAACTGTTCGCAAAGCTTGAATTTGACAGCCGACGCCAATTACTAACAGCCGCTTCATCCCCGATTTTTCGATTTGTTCTAATACTGAAAGATTGGGAGAGAGAGTTGGTTTGTTTACTTTGGCTGCGAGAATTTCTTCGCGATTTCTAGCAATTATCGGCATCGGTTGAAAACGGTCTTCTTTAGTATTTTGGACGCAAACAACGCCTTCTACAATTCCTTTTTCGAGCATTTCAATGGCAATTGTGCTGACGATTCCCGTCCACTGAGCGCCCTCGATCGGCTCTTTTTTTCGAGCCGCCATCATGTTTTGACTGACTCCGAAATACCAATCGTCGGGATTATCGAGATTGCGCGATCGCCCGTGAATTTCTGCTTCCAGTTCCGCAATGTGCTGTGTTAAGAAAGCACAAGATTCCTTGACATAATGAATGTAATATGTATCGCACAAACCGCACTCGCTGCAAAGTTCTTTAGCGGGGCGGCGGCTACCCGGTTTGAGGGCCTTGGATTTTTGGTGCTTAGTAGAATCTGTTGCGGTCATCTAAATTACTTATTTTATGCAGATATGGCTTTTGTTAGGATATCACAGCAATTTCCCTTGATTTACCTACTTTATTCTTTCTTTCAGTCCTCGCAGGCGGACGCAAGCTTGTGCGGGAGCAAATTCGGTGCGCCCGAAATTGGCGGTTTTCAAAGCTTAAAAAATATTAGTCAGGACTTACCTAGGTGGCGCTACAAACCCGGTTTCTTGCTGAATACGTCGCTGTTAAACCTAAGATTTATGGTAACCGGGTTTCTTTTTGTAGTTTTGGTAAAAAAATTCGGTTTCAGAGCAGCGCAGTGCGTCCAGGAGTGTTGGTGTAAGTCCTATTAGTATCAATCCGGATCGAGCGGGCGATCGCGCGAATACATTGCCAAATAAAGCTATAAAAAAATGGTAAAAATATTTGTGACAACAGCCGTCGCTGGCATCATGATGAATCTCGCAATTTCGAGCTTAGGATTTGCTGCTTTAGTTCGTCCTATTCCTGCTATGAATCAAACTGTTGCGACTCTAGAAAGAATGCTCAGCGCGACACAAAAGCCGACGGCACTGAACTATTCGCGCCTGGGGATTGGCGGCGTTCGGTTGGGGATGCCTGTAGAAGAGGCAAAACGCAAGTTGGGAAAACCGCAGCGCGACGAAACTAAACCTGCTGGACCTGGCATTGGCGGCAAGATTCGCACGCTAACCTACTCAGGATTGACGGTAACTGCATGGGATGGCAAAGTTTATTTGATTTCTGCTACCAAGCCCAAGTTCGTGACAATTGATGGTGTGAAGGTAGGAGATAACAGCCAAAAAGTTGTTAAAACTTACGGTTATGGGTCGCAATCTGTTCAGGGTGGAGTGACTCGGTTGACTTACAGCAATGACCAAAAGCCTTCTAATTTGATTTTGGAAATTAAGGGCGATCGCGTGCAAAAAATTCTTGTGAACACGCAGCTAAACTGAAATATTAAACCACAGTGCAAAAGTCCGGGTTCACAAGTTTGTAATAAGGACTTTATTCCTTATTACTGAGAATTTTTAGCCTTTCGGTGAGTTGACTGGAGGGCTTTTTCCTGATGTGCGTGAAGCGTAGCTATCCCGTAGGGAATCGCCCGCGTCTCCTTAATCCTCTTCATCCTCATCCGACAATTTGGCCATTTCTTCAGCGACTAGCGTCTGAAAATCCTCACCGCAGTGAACGTTCAGATGAATTGCAGCACTGAGGAAGTCTGCTAGAATTTCAGCTTTTTGTCGATCGCTCAAATCAGGTAACTGAAGCTGATGGATTAAAGTAATCACATTTTGACACTCAGTACCCAATTCATCAATTAACGTTCTCAGTGTAGAATTAGTTACAGAAATTGTCCGATCTCTAACTTGCATATTGACTTATGTTGTTTTGGAATAATTAAACCGCAGAGAGCGCAGAGGGCACAGAGGAAGAGAAGAGAGAGATGAATAATTCCGATCTCAACGGATTTGATATTACCCATAAAAAAAAGTAGAGGTGCGATCGCGATCGCATCTCTACAAAAATTCTAAATAAGGTGCACATTGTGCACCCTACCAATTAGCTGTTCTGGGGAACAGGAGCACTCGGTGCTCCAGAAAAAGTCGGCGCTACAGAATTACTTGGCGTAGGAGTCTTAGCGCGTTTCTTGATCAAGATTGGCTTGACGCTGTTTTCTGCACCAATCGGGGGATCTTCTTGTTGAGCGTAATCAGCGCCCATCCAAGCAGGACGGCTTTGATCGAAAGCCATTTGCAAAGCAGCAGCGGCGATCGCGTGGGAGTCGTACTCCTCGGATAACTGAGACACCAGAGGCAAGAAAGATGCCATCCGTTCGCCAGCCAAAGCTTCGCGAACTTTACCCTGCATCTTTTCCAACTGACGAGCTTCAATTTGCGCCCGTGTCGGAATGTTTCGCACCGTCAAGCTCGATCGCACGTGGCGTTCAATCAAGCGCAGTTTGCGGCGATCGACCGGTTGAATCAGCGTAATCGCCGTTCCTTCGCGACCAGCCCGGCCCGTGCGTCCGATCCGGTGAACGTAGCTTTCCACACTGTCGGGCAAATCATAGTTAATTACGTGAGTCAAGTGATCCACGTCCAGACCCCGCGCCGCAATATCAGTCGCCACTACCCAGCGCACCTGACATTGGCGGAACCGATGCAACAAGCGTTCCCGCTGTGCCTGATTCAAATTACCGTGATACTCGTCAACGCTGTGACCTGCTGCTTGAAGTTGGCTGGTGAGTTCTGCAGCCGACTGCCGAGTCCGCACAAAAATCAGTGCAGATTCCGGGTCTTCCATTTCTAAAATTGGCTGTAGGGCTCTTGCCTTCGACCAGCCGCGGGGAATCATGTACACGCCTTGGCTGATGCGCTTTGGCGTTGCTTTTGGCTGTTCTACGGTGACGTTGACTGGGTTACGCAAATGCCGCGCCACCAATTTGCGAATGGAAGCTTCCATCGTCGCCGAGAAAAATGCCGTTTGACGTTCTTTTGGTGCAGCATCCAAGATTTTTTCCACATCTTGGATAAAGCCCATGCTCAGCATTTCGTCAGCTTCATCCAAAACCAGCCACTTTACCTTGTCGAGTTTCAGGCTGCCACGGCTGAGCATATCCAATATGCGTCCGGGTGTACCGACAACGACGTGAACGCCGCGCTTCAAACGCTGCATTTGACGCTCGATCGATTGACCGCCGTACACTGTCAGAACTTGCAGAGAGCGACCCACTTTTACCGGGCCGTCGCTGCTGATGCCGCTCAAATCACGAATGGCTTCAGTTACTTGCATCGCCAATTCGCGAGTCGGCGTCAGCACCAGTGCTTGCACCGCAGTTACATCTAAATCAATCCGCTCCAAGATGGGCAACGAGAATGCTGCCGTTTTGCCTGTCCCTGTTTGGGCTTGACCCACAACGTCGCGACCTGCTAGCAAGTGCGGAATTGCTTGTACTTGGATGGGAGTAGGTTCTGTAAAGCCTAGTGTTTCCAGATGGAGAACGAGTTCTTCCGAAAGACCTAAGCCTTCAAACAATAAATTCATTAATGCTCCTAATAACGAGTCTTAGCCTTCTAAGTTGCCCAACTCGGATGCGGATTTCTGCTCTAGGGCAGGAACTCATAAGAGTTCTTTATGGTGCTGCGCCTGCGCGCACCTTCTTAAATAGCAATCGAGTATAGGGCAGCTCCGTCGATGGTGACTAAATTTACCAATTCGACAGCCGTCTTTGATTTTGTGACATCACCGATACCAACCGCCAGGGGTCGGGTTATAGGCTTCCAACATTCTTAAAACAGGACATTGGACTTCCTTTGAGGTACTTGCAAGCTTTCCCTCTGAGGCATTTTATAGTGAGGATCATGACCAGCCCCACTTCACTACATAGTAGTAACAGGTTGTTTGGTTCAGGCGCTATCCCGCAATCCGTCGCCTGCGGGATTGAGCGGGGGATGGGGCGACCGTTACCGCCTATCCATCTCAACACTCTTTCGGGATACCGTTGTGGTGTAGGGCGGACGGCGAAGCAATCTCAAATTATCCCCGCTTATTTCTGGCTTGTTATCATCATAACTCTTTACATTCAGAAACAAAACATTAAATTCGTTAAAATTTTCCGATGTTCTGTAGAGATTACCGCACCCCGACGGGGAGGGTCGATTGCCAGATAGGGGCTAAAAAAGTTTAGAACCCCTTTGCTACATATCTTTGCACAATTGTGTACTAACCGTTACTTTTGTTGCACAATCCGCTAATCATTTTTGGCTCGTGTCCGGTTTTTGTTCGCCGCACCGTCTCAGGCAACAGTTCCAGCAATACTTACACTTGACCGTAGAGGTCGTAGACATCTGCACCAGTAATTTTCACAGATACGATCGATCCCAGCCGCGCTTCTCCTGTCACATAGACGAGTCCATCTACTTCTGGGGAAAACCGAGCGGATCTACCAATCAACTCGCCTGTCTCTGGTTGTTCTTGTTCTATCAGGACATCAACTACCTGACCGACAGACTCTTGATTCTTTTTCAATGATATAGGTTGTTGTGCCGCCATTACCAAATTGCGCCGCATTTCCATTATTTCTGCAGGTATTTGCTGGGGCAAGCTGAAGGCTGGGGTTCCTTCTTCTGGCGAAAATACAAAAACTCCTACGTGATCGAATTCGTGGCGCTTGACAAATTCCAGCAAGTGTGCTGCGTGTTCGTCGGTTTCGCCGGGGAAGCCAACAATAAAAGTTGTTCGCATCACGGCGCCGGGAAGTGCTGCTTTGAGTCGATCGACTATGGCATCATTGATCCCAGCTTGAAAAGGCCGATTCATCGCCCGCAGAATTTCCGGGTGCGAGTGTTGCAGGGGTAAATCCAAATACGGCAAAACGTTGGGCGTTTCGCGGATGGCTGCGACAACTTGCGGAGTCAAACCTGTAGGATAGGCGTAGTGCATCCGAATCCAAGGTACATCTACTTCACCCAAAGCGCGCAGTAGTTCGGCTAGTTTCGGTTCGCCATAAATATCTTTGCCGTAGTTGGTGGTAATTTGAGAAATTAAGATAATTTCTTTTACCCCTTCGGATGCTAATTGCTTAGCTTCGGCGACGATAGATTCGATCGTCCGCGACCTTTGATTTCCGCGCAAGTGCGGGATAATGCAAAATGCACAGCGATAGTCGCAGCCTTCTGCTATTCGCAGATAAGCGACACCTTCCGATGTCGTGCGGTAGCGGGGAGTAGTTTCGTCAGCGATGTAAGTAGGTTCTGAAGAGACGAGGGAAACTCGATCGCCCTTTTCCACCTGCTGCATAACATTGACGATTTTATGATAGTCGCCAGTGCCGACAATTGCGACTGCTTCTGGCAATTCGTCCAGCAATTCCTGCTGAAAATGCTGTGCCATGCAGCCGGTGATAACTACTTTTTTATTAGCTTCTGCCAATTCTACCAAGGTGCGGACCGACTCTTCTCGCGCAGCTTGGATAAAACTACAAGTATTGACTACAACATAATCGGCTAATTCTTCATTAGAATCGACTTGATAGCCCGCTTGAGCCAGCAAGCCAATCATGTGTTCGGTATCGATGCGATTTTTTTCGCAGCCGAGGTGAGTAAATGCGATCGTTGGCTTCGTTGCCATGCAGTAATAGTTAGTGTTGCGCTATTTCTAAGAACATTTTATGATATCACACTCATTGCCTATTGGCAAGGTAATGGTCTAATTTGTGGCTCGGCGGCGACCAGTGGAATTTTTACCTTGGGGGCGGGCATAATCACCACCCCACAAGAGTCTTAAGATTTTTCCCGATGCAAATCTTGATGTTTTTTGAGCTTAAAAATACTCCTAGCCGAACTTACGAGGGGATTTGATCCGACGATACATCCGGGGCGATCGCCAGATTGGCTTCGCCCGAAAGCACTTGAGCAGCAGATCCACTAGCTAAGTGACCGTAAGAGTGTGTCCCCAAACCCTTAACTTGGCGCATCAAAGTGCCCATTTCCAAAGCACTCATCGCATAATTCCAGCCCAAATTGCTTTTAATTCCAGCCCTTTCCAAAGCTTGCTGCATCGTGTCAGTCGTCACCACCCCAAAAATCACCGGCACCCCTGTCTGAAAAGCAGCAGCAGCAATTCCCTTAGCAACCTCACCAGCCACAAAATCGAAATGAGGAGTTTGGCCCCGAATTACCGCACCCAGACAAATTACCGCATCGTAGCGGTGAGAAAGAGCAGCTTGGCGCGCCACCAAAGGAATCTCAAAACTTCCCGGCACCCAAAAAAAGTCAACCTGAGAGCCATGAGGATTAATATCAACCCCGTGGCGTTTCAAACAATCTTGACATCCCTCCAAAAGTTTGTTAACCACCAAATCGTTAAAACGACCGATGACAATAGCAAATCGCAAAGATTCGGTGTGAGTAAAAGTTCCCTCGAAAACAGTCATAGTGCTCTATTTTAGATTTTAGGTTTTAGATTTTAGTTTTTTTTGTGAGAAGGCAAAAGTCAGAAAGCAGCAGCATCTCATCTGAATCTCAAGTGCAAAAACATACAGGGTCGCGCGGTCTGGAAAATTCCTAGCTTCTGCCGAATGCCTTTCAATCGCTGGTAAATGCCTTCAGCCTTCTATCTTTTACCTTCTTTCTTCGAGAGAGTTGGGTGAAATTAAACGACTAAAAAGTTCAATACACCCACTGCAATAACCAGCAAAAACCAGAGACCCGACCCGACATAAATCAGGGATTTAGACTGATTCCAGTTTTGGGGAGAGGCATAAGCAACTGGTACGCCAACGACCATCACAAAAGACAGCAGTACCAGACCCAGTAAAACCACTTGAAACAGAATTGATAACATCTTTTCTCCTTTCGATATAACCGTGCGTTGATCCGAAATAGTTTCCCAGAACCGAAAAAAATCTTCCAAATTCTAGTTGTTGACAGTTTCTCGATAGTCGATCGAGAGATTGTCGGTTGATTGATAGGAAAGAACCCGTGCAAATTCGGGCATTGCGCGAACAGGCGTCAGCGGCTCTTGAGATTTCGATCAATTTTATCATTGTTCGCTACAGGACAGAAAACTGGAAAGGTTAAGTTAAAGCCCGATCGACACATCCGGTTTCAGAGGGCGAGAAATTGCTACTGTTTGAGTTAGAGATGCGGGATTTTCGGCTATGGACTTAGTTTTGTGCCACACAACAGCAGATTTTGACGCCTTGGGGGCGGCGGTGGGACTTTGCGTGCTGCGCCCCGGTAGCAGGATCGTATTGACGGGCGGGTGTCACCCGACAGTGCGGGATTTTTTGGCGCTACACCGCGACGAGTACCCACTGATTGAACGCCGATCGGTCAATCCCCAACAAATTCGATCGATTACTATAGTTGATGCCTCCGGGCGCGATCGTTTGGGAAAAGCCGCCGAGTGGCTGGATTTGCCACAAGTGAGCGAAATAGCGGTTTTCGACCATCACCTACAGGCCGATTTAGACATTCCCGCTACTGTTACGCAGATCGAAGCAGTCGGAGCCAGCACGACATTAATTGTCGAAAAGCTCAAAAATCAAGCAGAAAACAGCGACATACCCTTCCGCCTTCTGCCTTCGGAAGCAACAGTAATGGCCCTCGGCATCCACGTCGATACAGGTTCCCTCACCTTTGAGGGCGCCACTGCGCGAGATGCAATAGCTTTGGCGTGGTTGATGGAACAGGGAGCGAGTTTGGGGGTAATCGCTGAATATGTAGAACCCGGTTTGTCTCCTCAATTGCAAGATTTGCTTAGAGAAGCGCTGAATAATTTGCGATCGGAAACTTTGCACGGTTACAGCATAGCCTGGGTGCTGCTATCTACTGAATCCTACGTTCCGGGACTTTCTTCGCTGGCTTCTCGCTTGCTCGATTTAACTGAAACTGATGCTCTGCTTTTAGGCAATGTTTATAAATTTGGCGAAAACGAAAACAACCGCAACATCGCTCCCGAATCGCCAGTTTCCAATCGATTAACTATTATCGGTCGATCGCGCATCGAAGGAACAAACCTCAGCGAATTGTTCAAACCCTTCGGTGGCGGAGGCCACGCCCGCGCCGCTTCCCTCGCCACCCGCGATGTTGACCCCCTGCTGACTTTAAATCAGTTAGCTGACGAACTCAAAGCTCAAATTCCCCACCCTCCAACAGCCCGCGAATTAATGTCATCTCCAGTGCGGAGTATTCGCCCGGAAACATCGGTGGGGGAAGCTCACCGTATCCTCCTACGTTACGGACATTCCGGGCTTTCTGTGGTCGATGCGGGCGATCGACTCGCCGGCATTATCTCGCGCCGCGACATTGACATTGCCCTGCACCACGGTTTCAGTCACGCCCCCGTCAAGGGTTACATGAGTCCGCAGTTAAAAACGATCGCCCCGGATACCTTGCTGCCGGAAATTGAATCTTTAATGGTGACATACGATATCGGGCGCTTGCCAGTATTGGAAAACGGTCAACTCGTGGGAATTGTTACCCGGACTGACGTGTTGCGGGAATTGCACCAGCAAAAAGCGCGAGACAGGGGAAGCAATGCAGAATTGTCTTATTGTGCCGTGCCCGAATCGGTTGAGCAGTTGTTGCGATCGCGCATCAGTCCCGAATTATGGCAATTATTGTCGATCGCCGCCAATATTGCCCAAAACCGCGGCTGGCAACTTTATATTGTGGGTGGAGCAGTCCGGGATTTACTCTTAGCCACGGATGATACACTGGCCCTAACAGATATCGATTTGGTTGTGGATGGAAAGTGCGGTTCCGACGATTCCGGTGCTGGTGTCGAGTTAGCTTCATCGCTGCAAAAACTTTACCCGGAATCGCGTTTGGACGTTCACGGTCAATTTCAAACCGCTGCGCTTTTGTGGCACAAAGACTCTGCTTTCGGCTCGCTGTGGGTGGATATCGCTACGGCTCGCACTGAATTTTACCCTTATCCGGCTGCAAATCCTGAAGTTGAAGCGAGTTCAATTCGCCAAGATTTGTACCGCAGGGATTTTACAATTAATGCGCTGGCTGTGCGGTTGGGTATTCCTCGCAGTGGCGAATTGTTAGATTTTTTTTGCGGTTTGCTGGACTTGGAATCGAAGCAAATTCGAGTTTTGCACGCCAATAGTTTTATCGAAGATCCGACGCGAATTTATCGCGCTGTGCGGTTTGCGGTGCGGTTGGGATTTGAAATTGAGCCGCAGACGGAAGGATACATCCGCAACGCTTTGGCCAGCGGGATTTATTACCGAATTCAGGGGGAAAACGGCCGAGCTCCGGCTTTGGAAACTCGGCTCAAAAGCGAATTAAAATACATTTTGCAAGCTCCTTACTGGAAAGTTGCTTTGCAAATGCTGGGAGATTTGCAGGCTTTGCGCTGCATTCATCCTAGTTTGGAGTTGGATCGGGAGTTGTGGCGGCAACTGCGTTTGCTCGATCGGTGTTTGAATGGAAGAAGGAAGGAAGGTTCGGCAACGGATTATGTAACGGATGTAACGGATGTAACGGATGTCAGGAAGAAGGAAAAAGGAAGTTCGGCAACGGATTATGTAACGGATGTAACGGATGTAACGGATGTCAGGAAGAAGGAAAAAGGAAGAAGGAAGAAGGAAGAAGGAAGAGACAATTCCCTATTCCCTATTCCCCATTCCCCATTCCCCATTCCCCATTCCCCATTCCCCATTATCAATATTCCCGATTGGCAGATGCGGCTGGAAGTTTTGATAGCTTATTTAGCACCGGAATATCGCGGCAAGGTGGCTGCAAATCTTCAGTTACCTGCTGACAGCATTAAGCGGCTGGAAGTGTTGGAAGCCGGAAAGAAGCAGTTAGCAGAGAATTTGCCTAAATGCGAGTTGCCGAGTCAATTGGTGTTGCTGTTGAGGAATTATGAATTGCCGGTGTTAATTGCGATCGCCCTACAAAGTCGGCGAAGTGCACGCCGCCAAATCTGGGAATATCTCACCAGGTGGGCGAATGTTGAGCCGCCTTTAAATGGC
Organism: Microcoleus sp. Pol14D4; assembly: GCF_036701245.1. Taxonomy (NCBI): domain Bacteria; kingdom Bacillati; phylum Cyanobacteriota; class Cyanophyceae; order Oscillatoriales; family Microcoleaceae; genus Microcoleus; species Microcoleus sp. Pol14D4. Next base: position 30,546 of record NZ_JAUBQM010000011.1, on the reverse strand, counting down.
AACGATTTGAAGGCTTTGGGTTATAAGCCGGGGCCTGGGTTTAAACGAATGTTGGATGATTTGTTGGCGGCGAGGTTGGATGGCGATTTGGGCGATCGGGCTGCTGCTATCTCTTTCTTAGCACAACGTTATCCTCAAACTTAGTAAGGTGCGTCAGCAGCGCGTTATTTTTGATATAATAGACTAGCTAATTGCTGACGCACTCTACTAAAATTTAATTTTTAAATCCTAAACAGCCTAACCAGGCGATCGCACATTATTGATATTTTTTCTAGAATTAAGGTGAAGAAACATCACGCTCCTGCTTTAATCGCAATTGTCTTTTACAAAACATTTGTGGCTTCGCTCTTGACAGTAACTTCGATTGCTTTGCTTTTCGCCTTAAAAAATCATCAAGCTTTAGAAGAATTTTCGCAATCTTATTTGTTAGAAAGCAAACTAAAAATTATTGAATTCATCTTAGACAAACTTCTAATTCTTAACCCCAAAAACTTACTAATTAGCGGACTCATCGCAGCACTTTATGCAGTTTTAACTGCTGTTGAAGCCGTTGGTTTGTGGTACGAAAAAGACTGGGCAACAATCTTAGTTTTAGTGCTTGTAAGCATCAGTATACCCCCTGAAATATATGAATTAGTTCACGGGGTCACGGTACTTAAGTTAGCGGTATTTATCACAAATGTAGGCATCTTATGGTATTTGCTCCACCACTGGCCGAAGCATGGTAAAGGAGCTTAAAATTTTGATTATTCAGAGGAAACTCACTTGATTTTATAAATGTCAGCATTTTCCATTTTAATTTCATAAAACGGCTGTTCAGTCAAATAAAAACCTCAATCTTTACAAAAATTTTGTGATTGTAAAGATTCGATAAAGCTACGAGGGGTTATACCCCCTATGAGTTATACTGACATATATATAGATGCACCCTGATGGCTTTCCCGTTCCACAAGAGCGGGATTTTTATTGGAAAAATATTGTATTAAGTTTTAAGACTCCTGGTGGAGATAGAATTGGTGGACAATTTCAATAAAACCATCGCCAGATGCAAAAATAGCACAGCTAAAAAGCAAAAACGATGGTTCGGAGCGATCTAATATCCGCCCTAACTCTGCGAAATAACCCAAAGGCGGTAGCATAGTTTGGGAAACGGCATCAAGGGAAGATCGACTTAGCGTACACAACAGCGCGGCAACAGGGCGAAGACACCATAATTAATAGTTGATTGTGCTTTAATTTTTGAATTTTTATGGATTAAGAACATTTCACTCATAATGTTAGGTTAATTTTCAGCAATCCCCAACTGGATGATGCTGAGTTTCACAAACTTTTAATTTTTTTTACTGAGTATTGTTTCCGATAATCAACCCTCTTTCTCACTTAAACAGTGTATTTGCCAGTTGGGAGTAACGAATGTGAGTTATAAAACAATTAAAAACCCGGTTTCTTTAAGAAGAAATCGGGTTATTGAAATCGATGGTGAAGCGCAATTTGCTGTCTAAACTATTCGGAAAATAAAAGGGTAGCGGTAAGGTTGGTTAGGATTTTGCAAAACGCTGAGGATAGCCATTATTGTCAGTCCCCAGTGCAGCAGATAACCTAGGGGCACTAGGATAAAGCCGGCGAGACCGAAAGTGACGACAGTTAACGCCACAATTACGGCGCTGTACACCCATACATTAAGGTGAAAATTGATGGCTTCTGTGGCGTTTTCTTTGACAACGGGGTCATCTGATACTAACAATACAGCGATCGGCGCTCCGATCGAGAACACTAACGTACTGAAAAAAATCGCCCCGTGGCACACCAGTGATAGCAGCTTCCGTTTGTCAGAGTCGTACATATTATTTTTCTTCGTTGACTTTATTGATAATTTTACCTTTAATAGCAACTGTAGCACAGGCTATAATGGCGATCGGGTGATGATTCCCCTACCTAATTTGTGATGACAACAGAACTCGAAACTGAATTGCTAACTGCTGTTGAGCGCCGGCGCAACTTTGCTATTATCTCCCACCCAGACGCGGGTAAAACTACTTTGACAGAAAAGCTGCTGCTGTACGGAGGTGCAATTCACGAAGCAGGTTCTGTGAAAGCGCGGCGGGCCCAGCGACACGCTACCTCTGACTGGATGGCGATGGAACAGCAGCGGGGAATTTCTATTACTTCTACTGTTTTGCAGTTTGAGTATAAAAAATATCACATTAATCTGCTCGATACTCCGGGACACCAAGATTTTAGCGAAGATACTTATCGCACTCTGGCTGCGGCTGACAATGCAGTGATGCTTGAGGATGCTGCTAAGGGTTTGGAACCGCAAACTCGGAAGTTATTTGAAGTTTGTAAGCTGCGAAGTTTGCCTATTTTTACTTTCTTTAATAAGCTCGATCGCCCTAGCAGAGAACCTTTGGATTTGTTGGACGAAATTGAGAAGGAATTGGGGTTGCAGACTTATCCGGTAAACTGGCCGATAGGTACGGGCGATCGCTTTAAAGGTGTTTTCGATCGCAGGGCGCGCAAAATTCACTTATTCGAGCGGGCTAAACACGGTTCTCGTGCTGCTGTTGATACCGTCATCGAATTGGGCGATCCGCGCATTGAAGATTTGTTGGAACAAGACCTTTACTATCAGCTTAAAGAAGAGTTAGAACTGCTTGATGAGTTAGGAACTGAACTCGATTTAGACTTGGTTCGGGCTGGAAAAATGACGCCTGTTTTCTTTGGCAGCGCGATGAGCAATTTTGGGGTAGAACTGTTTTTAGATGCGTTTTTAGATTACGCTATGAAGCCGATCGCCCGCAAGAGCAGCGCCGGAGACTTGCCACCAACTTATGAAGACTTTACCGGGTTTGTGTTTAAATTGCAAGCGAATATGGACCCGAGACACCGCGATCGGGTGGCGTTTATTCGGGTTTGTACGGGCAAGTTTGAAAAGGACATGAACGTGACTCACGCTCGCAGCGGTAAAACGGTGCGTTTGTCAAGACCTCAAAAGTTATTTGCTCAGGATCGGGAGTCGATCGAGGTTGCGTATCCGGGTGATGTGATCGGTTTGAACAATCCGGGGGTATTTGCGATCGGCGATACTATTTACACCGGCCAAAAACTGGAATATGAAGGGATTCCCTGTTTTTCTCCTGAACTTTTTGCTTTTTTGAGAAATCCCAATCCTTCTAAGTTTAAGCAGTTCCGCAAAGGCGTTTCTGAGTTGCAGGAAGAAGGCGCAGTGCAAATTATGTACTCGGTTGATGAGTCGAAACGCGAGCCAATTTTGGCCGCTGTCGGACAGTTGCAATTTGAAGTTGTGCAGTTCAGAATGCAGTCGGAATATAATGTGGAAACGACCATCGATATGTTGCCTTACAGTGTAGCTCGTTGGGTTGACGGCGGTTGGGAGGCGCTGGAAAAAGTTGGGCGGCTGTTTAATACCGTGACGGTGAAAGATACTTGGGGAAGGCCGGTTTTGCTGTTTAGAAATGAGTGGAATTGCCGCCAGGTGGAAGGGGAGCATCCTGTGTTGAAGTTAAATGCGATCGCCCCTGTGGTTTCTGGTTTGGCTGTTAGCGAGGAGTAGGGCTTACGCATGGAACCCAGAAACCGGGTTTTTTTACGAGAAGACGCATTACACACCGTAAATTCGGTAAAAAACCCGGTTTCTTTGTCGGAGTGCGTAAGTTATGTGAATGATTAAAGAGATGAAGGAGGCGATCGAAATTATCTCGAAGAAAAGGAGGAAGAGTGATGCACAAGTACATTATTTTTCAGGCTGAGTCAGATGAGGATGAAGGCTGGAGACAGAGAAAACTCCAACACAGCCAAGCTCTAACTTTTATCATTGCAGAAAACTGGGACTCTTCTAACGAACCGATTCCTGAACCGGGATATCGCCCTGTAGAATTTGTGCGGGTGGAGTCAGAACACGATCCAAAGGAACACGCACACAATACTCACTATCGCGTCAGCAATTGGGAAGTTGTGCGGGTGCAAACATACACGCCTGACATTCCAACTCCGATGAGCGACTATGACGTAATTGTGATGTGTTACTGTCGGTACAACCCGATCGAGGCTCCTCTCAAACCGATGCCGAAACGACAGGTATCGATCGATTCTTTTGGTGGCGATGAGGTGGCTTACAAGCAATACCTGGAATCGGAAAAGGGCAAGAATTATGCGCCATCAGGTATCAAGTCTTAGGGCTGACGCGCGGGTGGTCAGAAACCGGGTTTTTCCCTTGAATAATTCGTTGTGATGCGTAGATTCTGCCAAAAACCGGGTTTCTTTGTCGGAGTGTCGCCCAATTCGTAAGGTGCGTCAGTTGGAAAACCCTAATTTTTATGAGTAAACTGAAGACTGATGCACCCTACAAGCTTATCTCAAACGTTCTAATAACTCTTTAGGTGAGAGAATTGGTAAGGTCGCGCCGGCGAAATCTCCTGCATCGCGGGTTACAATCACCTCCAAGTTATCTGACAGCGCACAAGCTAACTGCACGGCATCTTCAAAATCGGTTAAATTAGATGCAAATGCTATTTCCAAAACGTGGCGATCGACGGCAGATACTTTCATTAATGCTAGTGTTTCAGCAATAGCTTGCCTAGCGCGATCGAGGCTGCGAGTTTGCCTTCTGACTATATAGAAGATATTTGTTAAAGTTGTTGCCGTTACATATCCCTCAATTTGCTCATTTTCGATCGCCTCAAATAAAGCATCAGCATCCTCTACAAACGGTTCTCGCTCTAGCAAACTATCGAGGATAATGTTGGTGTCTATTAATACCTTCATTTTAGGTATTTCTCCACCAAACGTTCTTCTAACATGGCTGCAACTTCGGCATCTGTTGGAGGTGGCGTATCGGTTTTTGCTAGCCCTCTGAGTCGCTTTGCCGCACCTTTGCGATCGCGGGGCAATCTAATTTTAACTTCTGCATCTGTTGCGGGTGGTGCATCAGTTTTTGCTAGCCCCGTCACGGGTTCCACAAAGTCATCTAGCAGAGGTTGGCGGGGTCTGAGTTCCTGTCTGATGGACTCAACAATCGCGTTGACTAGAGCTAATCTGTCGGTAACTGATAGTTTGTGGGCTTCTCGGCTTAATGGCAGCCAAGGAATTTGGGGTATTTGGGATTCGTTCATATTTATATTTTGATATTTTTTGGGTCTATTTTAGCAAATTTAGGACTGACGCACGGGTAGCCGAGAAACCGGGTTTTTTCCTTGAATAATTCGTTGTGATGCGTAGATTCAGCCAAAAAACCGATTTGTTTAAACGTTTTTATTAAAACAAACTGATAATACCGCTATTAGGAGTGTCACTTAAAACTGCGATCGCACCATAGTTCTCTCTGAGTAGCCTCTCGATATCCCGCGTCGAGCAATTTCCGCGCCGTATCCAAATTACCTTGGGAGGAAACCCCAACAATAGACTCAATTCGCTAAAATCCGCATCCTTGGTAACGACAATATAGTCATGCTGACGAGCATACTCCCAAACTTCGCGATCTGGTGCGGTAGGTAATCCAATTGCATCAACATGAGCGGAATCTGGATAAATATCAGCAAGGAGATTGACAAGACGAGGAGAGAGATTTTGGTCAAATAACAGTAGTTTCATCACCCAACAACTAACATAAACTGCTCTCGTTTAGCTGCGAAACTCAAGCAAGCTAAAATATCCTGTTGCGTGAGATAGGGAAAATCCTCTAGGATTTCTTGATAAGTCATCCCAGAAGCGAGATATTCCAACACGTCATAAACCGTAATTCTCATACCTCGAATACACGGTTTACCACCTCGCTTACCCGGTTCGATCGTAATAATCTTAGCGATGTCTTGTTCTGACATGGCATCTTTCCTTTAGCTACTGTTTTCAATTTTAGCATCAAAAAATAGGAATTGATTCACCGATCGCACGGGTGGCCAGAAACCGGGTTTTTTCGATAATTCTTGGTTGTGATGCGTAGATTCGGCCAAAAACCCGGTTTCTTTGAAGGCTGAGGCGCTAATGACCAGAAACCGGGTTTTTTCGAGAATATTTCGTTGTGATTCGTATATCTGGTAAAAAACCCGGTTTCTTTGTCGGATTCACTCGTTCCCATCAAGCTACCAAAGAACTTGCAACAATACCACCACCTAACACGCGATCGAGTTCTTCATAGCCTGAAGGCGATCGCGCTTGGTCGTTGTCGGTAATTTGCGAAACCACAGCTATTACAAACATATCGACTTTTTGCTTTTGCCATTATTTAAATATATCGCCTACCTACTTACATGATTTTGTCTGGCTAATTATCTAAATGGGTGATTAGGCAGAATTTTTCTGTATAACTACCCCAAAATGGTGTGTTAGCAAGAAAGTTTCTGCATAACATGACATATGGGGTGATTAGGCAGAAATCTGACTTTCGGGCTAAATCGCCTATAGTCAGATTAGATGGAAATTTTCCGTCTAATACATAGTTAGCCCGCTGAGTTATCGGTGGGGATATACTGCAAAGCTATCTGCTTGTGTTCAGGGCCTAGTTATCGCCATATCTCGTGTATGGGAAAAAATACACTCATGTTGCTACAATAGAGCAAAATCGCTCAATCAAAGTTCAAGGTTTCCCAGATGCCTCAACAAAGCCCGCTCGAACTTGCGAAACAAGGAAATCCCAATGCCATCGCTGTATTAATAAATCGTAATGTTAAGCCCAAAGGGATAACTGCAAAAGTTAGTCGCAAGGATGACTGTCTGAGGGTCATGCTCGAATCAAATCAAGTCCCCAACCAGGACAATCTGAGCGAGTTTATTCGCAATGCCATCCTAAAACTAGGAATAGCTGAACTTAATACTCTTCAGGTTCTTGGGCGACAGGTAGGTGATAAAGCTCCCGCATGGAGCCAGACAATTAACTTGAAAATGCCATCATCACCCCTAACCAATCATGATGTGATATCAGAACCGCAAGATCTGCGCTCCCAACGCGTACAAAGTCCTATATCCTCTTCTCAAAACAATAATATTCTAACGGCTCCAAATAGTAATTTAGTCCCTCATTCTGGCAGCGATGCTAATCCAGAAGTAATTCTGCTTCGAGAAGCAGCACAAAAAGGAGATATTCAGGCTATTTCTAGTCTTATCGGTCGAGCAATTGCACCTCGGAATATAACAGTGGAGGCGACAATGCAACATGGTGTTATTTTGTGGTTGAAGATATATCCCCTAGCGACAATGCAACCTCAATCCTGCATCCAGGCTGTAACTGGCATACTGAATGATATTCAGCCAGATAAAGTACGTTCAGTAAGAGTTTCAGAGATTGCATCAGATAAAAAAACGGAAGTATGGAACCGATTTCTTGCTCTTAAGAATGGGAAATTTGTAGACAACACAACTTCTAGTAACATAGGTCTTGGCGTTTTTGTTGTCTTAATTATTGGTTTAGTTGGCTATTGCGCTCTCCCGAAACAGCCTACTACATCTCCCACTGCCACATCTACTGCGCCTACATCAGGTCAAGAGCAAAGTCAGTTGCAGCAAGGTAAGTGGTATGAAGGGGGCACGTTACATAACGCTGGTGCACTCGAATGGCAACAAGCAAGTTATGAGAATAAGTTGGCCACCTGTGCAGACATTGTTTCAGCTATGTGGCAGAAAAAATCACTCAAGCCATCGATTCAGAACCAGATAAAGTCTATGGATGATATAAGGGTGCTTGCCCAAGAGCTTGTGACACAAATGGATGCAGTGATGAAAGAAAAATCAAATCCAGAGGAGAACAAACAGATTTATACAAATCAAAAAGTAAGTGATATTGCTGCTCTATTAATGCTATCGATGGGTTGGGTTAAATGATACGGCAAAACCTAATTGTTTTGCATACACCAATTCTGACGCACCTTATACCAGTTGCAAAAAGTAATCCTACAAAATAAGTGTTGTTTGTTTTGTGAGTCCTGTTTTCCCGGTGCGTCGCTATGAGATTCTCGATCACATCCAGGGATTTTTCTAAGGCGACGCACCCTACGACTAAAGATCCATCCGTTACATCCCGTAGATTGCTAGTTGCCGAACTGCCGGAGGGTGAGGTTATCTTGGAAAAGACGCGATCGCCAGCACTGTAATGGTATCTCCACCTAATTCAAATCAATCGGGTTCATCTTTGAAACAGTCTCTAGAGGCTGGGTTAGCTGCTTTGAAAGCGCGGGATTACGATCGGGCGATCGCCCTTTTAGAATCCGTTACTCAAACCGCAGCTAATCAGCCGTCGGGAATCCGCGCGCAGATGGGGTTAGTGGCTGCGTACAAAGCAACCGGTAATGTCAAAAAGGCGATCGCCCTGTGCTCTTCCCTCGCCAAAAGTCCCAACTCTCAAGTCAAAACTTGGGCCGATCGCGCTTTAACAGAATTAACCCCCCCTCCCCCCCCAAAACCACCGGCAAATAAATCAAAATCCGCAGAAACTCCCCCCGAAACAGGCTTTGTCGCCTTTGATGCCGGAACAAAATCGCCGAAAAAAACGATTGGGGGCGATGGCTTACGCCCCGCTTCGCTACGACCGACCGCAGATAAAAAAACAGGATTTTTACCTTTAGAGCCTGCTTTAAAGCCTGGGAACGCCAAATCGCAACATATTTCCCCGCCACCTCCACCCCCCACAAGCCAGACTTCAGAACCGGAAAACTCGACAGAAACCGCACCCGATACCGCAGAAATTAGCGGCGAAAATAGTTCCGGTTCCCCAACAGATCTCCCCGGAGTCGCCAGCCCAGATACTTACCAACTCACTTGGCGCGAAGCAGGGCGCACCGCGAAAAGCCCGCGCCCGCTCAAACCGCTGAAGTTGCTGGAGTTTCGGGTGGAAGCCGTTGCAAGTGCGATCGCCCTATTTTTCCTAGCCCGGTTTATCCTGCAATTCCTGCTGACAAACACTAATTCTCTGTTGGTTCAGCTTTACATATTCAGTAGACTGCCTATTTTCGCGCCGATTCAGCTTTTTTACCGCGATCCAACTCCCTTTGTTCAGATGGTTTTTGGATTGCTTTTGGCCTCGTCTCCCTGGCTGATAGACGCGCTGCTAAAACTTTTTTGCGGCATCGAAACCCTGCGCGGGTCAGTTTTATCCAAGCACAGCAAGGAAGCTAGTCGGATATTGCGAAGTTTTTGTACGAAGCAAAATATGCCGGTGCCGGTGCTGAAACTCTTGCCGCTGAATGTTCCTGTAGCTTTCAGTTACGGCGGTTTGCCCCGTTTTGCTCGGATTGCTGTGAGTCGGGGGCTGTTGGAACAGTTGACGGATGATGAAATTGCTACTATTTTCGCGCGGGAGTTGGGCCATATCTCTCACTGGGATTTTGCGCCGATGTCGCTGGCGCTGCTGGTGATTCAGATTCCTTACTTGATTTATTGGCAGGTGGCGCACTGGCAAGAGCGGTTGTGTGATTTAATGACGATCGAGTTTTTGCGTTCTGCTGTTAAATTTGTGGCCGCTGCAATTTCTGCTACGAGTTATGGGATTTATAAGTTGTTGCGCTGGCCGATGTTGTGGGTGTCGCGCCGCAGAGTGTATTTTAGCGATCGCACTGCTGCGGAAATTACGGGCAATCCTAACGGTTTGACGCGGGCATTGTCTAAAATTGCGATCGGCATTGCTGATAATATCGAACAGCAAAAACAAACTAGCTTTTTCCTCGAAAGTTTCGATCTATTGTTACCCGTAGGTGTTGGACAGGCTGTAAGCCTTGGTTCTGCTGCATTACACGCGCCGCTGGAACAGATTTTGTTGTGGGATGTTAGCAATCGCGAGCGCAATTGGTTGACGGTTAACCGCACGCATCCTTTGCTGGGAGAGCGTTTGAAGCTGTTGGCTCTTTATGCTCAATTCTGGAAGCTAGAGACAGAGTTAGATTTGGCAAACGCGGGAGTGCAAGAACAACCCAGGAAAGGAAAATTGTCTCTGTTTAAGTCAATACTCGAATTTAAAGACTCCAAACTATTTTTACAGGGTGCGCCGTTTTTTGGAATTCCGATGAGTTTGGCGATAGTCGGGGTGCTTTGGCTGATTGGGGGGATTTTTTCGAGGACGAGTATTTGGCAGTTGGATTGGCTTTGGGGCGATCGATCAATTCTTTGGGGCTGTTTGCCGATCGGATTTAGCATCGGTACTTTGATGCGGATCAATTCTTTCTTCCCGGATATTATACCCCGAGAAACCGCTTCGCCGAGTTTGCCGGAAATTTTGTCAAATCCCGATAGTTTGCCGCTGGATGCTGAACCGGTGCGGCTGGAAGGGCAACTTTTAGGTCGATCGGGTATGAATAATTGGCTGGGACAAGATTTGATTTTGCAAACGGCGACGGGTTTGGTGAGGTTGCACTATGTTTCGAGGTTTGGCTACATTGGCTCTTTGTGGCCATTTTTGTTCAAAGAGACTACTCGCCCTAGCGATTTGATCGGAACATCTGTTGTGGCGACTGGTTGGCTGCGCCGGGGTGCTACTGTGGCGATCGACCTTGAAAGTCTCCGCAGTCAAGGAGGGAGAGTCAGTGACAGCGGACATCCGATTTGGTCGGCGGTTTTGGCTTTTGCTGCTGCTATTTGGGGCGCATACATCATTATCCAGGGCCCTAGGTGAGGAATAGCGATCGGATTGCCACGCGAGTTGCGAACAACGCGCAGCCTCGATCGGTTTTGAGTTAAACAGCGGATAGGCGATCGGATTCTGGAGTTGCTCCCTACGCACCCTACAGTCTATCCGTTACATCCGTTACAAAATCCGTTGCCGAACTTCCTTCGTAAAGAAAAGTTGCTTTTTTGCCAGCAGTCTGTTACATTAGTTTACAGGAATTAAATTGAACCAAACAGCGCGATAACTTCAGTTGGCTAAAATCCCTTAAGGCATTGCGTAAAAATTGTCAACATCCCAACACAGCAAGTACAGCCAGCCGCTTGTCGGCTGTTTTTTTTCGACCGCTATTTTTGCTGGGCGGGATGAATTCTCAAAAGTGATTCAGATGTGGTTTCCGTTAAATTCAGACTGAAATCTTCCTAAATAACTAGCTCTGTTACCAAGGCTGTGATACCTTTAAAGAATGCTCGGACTCTGCCGGGCCTGATTTAAGGGATAGCGGGTAAGTGAGTAGTTCTCAGCATTAGGAGCGACATTAGGAGCGAGGTAAGATTACTGGCTGAAAAAATGTTAGCCATTTTATCCATCACTGTATTAAACTGAATACTGGCATTCCGATCGCTTGCAATTGACATCCTTGGACATAAATTTCTAGACGGCGCTGGCTATAAACATTCTGAATCAAAACCGGAAGCAAGTAATACAGAATAGCCAATAGCCTAAACATTTGAGTGATGACTAAAAGTTTACACAACAACCTGAGATTTAAAAGCTCTCTGCATCGGCGGTTAAGTTCCGGCCTTATCAGAGTAAATCATCTTTTTGTTCTAAAAGGTGGGGGGAGCTGTCAAGGTTGGTGGGAGGAATGCGCCAATTCTCGGGTTATGTGCTGTTTGTCTGAAGTCAATATTCAGTTGACTTCAGGTGATTCTGTTCGAGCAAATTAATTAAAATCCAAGTCGGGAGGAATTTTTCATGTCTATTCGTCTTTATGTTGGCAATCTACCGAAGGAACTCGATCGCCAAGAATTGCAAGAAGTTTTTGCGCCGGAGGGCGAATCTGTTACCACCAAGGTAATTACAGACCGCAAAACTGGAAAATGCAGAGGATTCGGTTTTGTGACGGTGCTAACCGACGAACAAGCCGACCAAGTTATTGAGAAATACAACGGCTTGATGTTCAAAGAAAACCCGCTGAAAATAGAGAAGGCATTGCCGCGCTCTAAGGGTAAATCAGAGAAGGGCGAAGACGATCAGCAGCAGTCGCCGCAGTCACCGCAATTGGTGTCGGCGTCGGCGTCTGTGCCTATGCCTGTACCTGCGCCGCAGCAACAGCAGCGCTCGGCTCCCCCTACCCAAGGTGGAGGCGGTTCCAGCAAAAGCAATCGCCGTCGGGGTGACAACAACAAGTCTCGCCGCAATCAGTCAGCAGCAACGGTGTCGAGCGCTGATTCCGGCTCGGTGCAGCCAGATCCGCGCTGGGCGAGTGCTCTGGAAGAACTCAAGCAAAGATTGGTGGAAGCTCAGACTACTAATTAGTCGCAAATGGCGGCTAATTGCTGCTGCCTCTCGACTGTGGTTAACTGAATGTATCTGGAAGTGCGATCGAGAATCGGTCAAAAAAGCCTGTTGTCGATCGCACAATTTTATTGTAAAAACCTCTAAGGATCGTGAATTAAATAATTTGCATAAGCCTGTGGGATGGGCGTCTCGCCCGTCTATAAAGGACGGGCGAGACGCCCATCCCACAAGAATAATCACGCATTGCAGGTTATTTAATTCTTATTTCTAATATCTAGCGCAGTGCGGTAAAATAACCACGCTCGCGCAAGTAGTGAGGATTTAATTCCTACCTAGAAAGATTTTGATTTTGGTCGATCGACCGGACACGATGTAATATAGTGAGAATGGTTGGCAAAAAACCCGGTTTCTGTGAAAATATAGGGTTGAGCAGCGAAACATCTAGAAAGAAACCAGGTTTTTAGCGCGTCTAAACAAGTCATCTTTATTCGATTGGCCCGAATTCGATTGTCTCAATAAACTCAAAAATCTTGTTCATAATTCCCTCAACTTCAGACTCCAGGGAACCCAACTCATTCCCCTCCTGATAAATTCGCTGACAGCTTACCGTATAGCAAAAATCGTCAGCAATAAAAGCCATAAGTCCCCGGTAAGCATCCAACCGAGTCAGAGGGCCATCGTTTTTCTGCACGCTGATAGTTGCACCCGCAGGCAAATCTAAAACCACGAAATAAGCTTCTTCATCTTCTAAATATTCTGCGTGGAGTAACTTAGAATTGGGAACATTAGCAAGAATTGCCTGAGAAACAAAATTGTCGAGAAAAGACTTGAGATAACCTTCCTCGCCAACCGACTCGATTGTTTCTTCCACTTCACCAGCAACAGGGAAATAATCAATTTTCAGGAAAACGCCAAAGTCGTCTGAAAATGCGACACAACCTTCTTGATCATCAATTTTACCGCCTCGTTCCTCGTCAACAGGAATGGGAACGCTAAAATTGCCTTCAGGAGATACGTACCATGCGGCATCGAAATCAGACTCTTCGCCCTCTACTTCCGAGTAAGCAGCAGTTACATCCTCAATAATTTCTGCTGCTTCCTCGTCTTCCACACCTAATGCTTGCTGGAATTCTTGGAGAAAAGCCTCGTGCTTCTGGGATATTTCGCCATCTGCGACAAACATTGCTGCGGTTATTGCAAAAGTATCCAAAACTAACTCATCTGGCATGGATTCCCAAGCAGTATTAAATAATGCTCCTAAACCGTCTTGGGCCACAATACTGGCGAGTCTTTGAAACATTGCTGACATATCATCTTCCGAGTATTCAGCAAATATTTCGGATTCCCAAAGTATGCTTTCTAAGATATCAGCATCCGTATCAGGGGAATTGGCCTCCGCTGCCACCAATGCTACCGCTGCTACGCATTCTTCTAAAGTCAAGCTTGCTTCGGATTGGTCTTCTGAATTGAATATTTTATCAAACTTGCTCACAGGTTTTGCCCCGCTAGTGTTTAGTTTTGCTATTCATAGCAAATTTATGACATAAAAAGATAGTAGTCAGGGATACATTTACTTTTTGCAAAATCCCGCCAGTCAATGTAGGGTGCGTCTAGCCTTACACCTTACCACTGGTGAATATCAAATCTCCAATTAATTTACCAAGGACTGCCAATTATTGTGAATCCGGCCCAAAAGTTCGGGTGAGATAAATCTGCATTTGCTGCTTGTGTGGCTTGATTAATGTCGATCGCGCCTTGAGTTCCCCGCAATTGACCGTCTTTGACTACAATTTGTTTGCGGATCATTGCCAGTTGCGCTTTTCTGAGGGCTTCAGCTTTAATGTTTTCCGATCGCAAATTGCCATAAAACTCGGTCATCAACGCCAAAGTGCCGATATCATTAACTTTCCACAAACTCGCTACCGCTGATTTGACACCGCTGCGGACGGCCAGTCCAGCAAATCCCATTTCTGCTGTATTGTCGCCGATCGCAGTTTCGCACCCACTCAGCACTAATAACTCGACTTGTCGGCTATCGTACCACTTCGCCAACCTAAATTCATCCAGCGCCAAAGAGCTTTCCCACAAATCAATCTCAGCTTCTTTTCTTCCATTTTCGCCTTGAGGAAAACTGGCGTGAGTAGCTAAGTGAACGATTCCAAATGCCTGTTGTTTTCGCTGTTTTCTCAGGTTTTCTAGGGTAAATTCTTGATTGAGAAAAGAGCGGCCTTGCCACAAGGGAAATGCTGCTTGATTTTGCGTTTCTGTTCTCCTCCCGGCGATCGCAGATAATTCGAGCGGCACTGCAGGCAAAGGATCTTTATCGGGAAACTCTGAAGCACCCATCGCTAAAACTCGAGCGTTTTTCAAACTTTGATACTTTGTGTTACTCAGGCTGACACTGGGAATTGAGCCGAGGCTGTACTTTTCTACTAGAAATTGCTTGCCGTCGTGCAAAGCGGATAGTGGCAGTTGGCGCAAACCTGCATCGAATGAAAAAATTAGCGTATCGATATTTAACGATTCCAATTCTTTAGATATTGGTGAAATTAACCATTGGTAAAGTTGCTGCGCGTTTTCCAAATATGCTGTATCTTGGGAATTTTGTGGGTTCGCCAAATAGCCCTGAAAAATATTCACAGTTTTTAGCAGTGTTTTGCTGTTAACGGGCGCTTGTTTGAGAATAGGAGGCCCGTCGGGAACTACTAACACTAGCGACACTTCTTTGAGCCGGACGATGGCGTAAACAATTACAGCTTGCTTTCCGGTTTCCTCCTTGATTTTTTTCAGAGTTTCTCTCAGATATTGAACGTTGATTTTTTTATCCGTGAAATTTTCCCCATAATAATTTTCGTAGTCTTGTTCAAAGAGTTGGTCAATTAGAGCAACAGCATCGTTAGCATTGTTTTGGTCTAAAGTTTGTTCGACGAGCGACCTGCTAATTTCTGAGGGAAAGAGATTCGGGATATCTGCGGGTGCGGGATTTTCTGCGATCGGAGGGGGAGTGGGAGTTGGTGCGGGAATTGGTGCCGGGGCGGGAGTTAGTGCCGGCGCTGGAGTTGGTGCGGGAATTGGAGTTGGTGCGGGAATTGGTGCGGGCGCTGGATTAATAGTCGGTGAATCTTGAACTGGCGCTGTATTTATTGCAGCTATTCTATTCCATAGATCTGAAAGATTGACATCAAAGGGTTCAGAATTAGCAATCGGTACACTAGGAGTTTGAACGATTATTTCCGGCGGAGTTTCTGCGACTGAAACAGTTAAATTATCAGCAGATGTCTGTGTGGAGATCGGGTTATTTGCTTCTGCTCCGGCAATGGTGTTAACTGACGGGGTGTAAGGAAGTTCTAGGGAGATAATTGTTTCGTTGTTACGCTTCCAATCTAATTCGGTATTTCCCGTTTCAGCATTTTGGCCGATCGAGGTTTCAGCACCCAATAAATCGCCAATTAAAAAAGCTAACTGCCGCTGGGGAGTTTGGCTTGGGCTGACAGCGGGCGCGGGTACGATCGCACTTGCAGGCGCGGGTACGATCGCACTTGCAGGTGCTGGCTGAATAGGAGCTAAGGGCTGGGTTACGGAGGCAAGAGGGGCTGTGGGCGCCGGATTTGGCGCGTTTGAAGGTTGGGGGGCGATCGCAGGTTGAGTGGCGAGGGAGGAGGTGATTTGGGAAACAGAGGGAAGGGTAGGTCTCGAAGCTATGCGGGCAGAAGCGTTTGGGGTTGTGGGTGTTGAGGGCTGCGTGGGGCGCGCGCGGGGTGGCAGTACGAATGAATCGGGCAATTCAGGTAGTCGGATGTTGAGGGGAAAACCAGGTATCGGATCGGGTGTTGCCGAAGGTGCGATCGAAGTTTGGGGAATTGGGGCAGGTGGGATAAATATTTGGGGAATTGGGAAAGGCGCGATCGAGCTTTCGGGTGTTGCCGAAGGTGCGATCGAGCTTTCGGGTGTTGCCGAAGGTGCAAGGGGTAAACGCGGTGGGAGTTGCGGTGAGGGCGTGCGTGCGGGCGCTGGAGTCGGTGTTGGGGAAGGCGCTGGAGTAGCTGCGGGTGTCGGTGCGGGCGATGGAGTATCTGCGGGCGTGGGTGCGGGCGTTGGAGTAGCTGCTGGTGTCGGTTCGGGCGTGGGAGTAGCTGCGGCTGTGGGTGCAGGCGTTGGAGTAGCTGCTGGTGTCGGTGCGGGTGTTGGAGTAGCTGCGGGCGTGGGTGCAACTATTGGTGTGGGTGCAACTATTGGTGGCGGCACGGAGATAATTTGAATGCGATCAACATCCTGTCCGTAAGTATAACGATAGGAGTTATCCCGCAAAATTGTTTGAATAGGATTAGAATTTCCCCTAGTAATTGCACCCGCCGTTCCATTTATGGCAGAATCACCGACAATAAACGGCGTTAATCCTGCGCCTCCGTGGCGGATAATTATAGTACCGCCGCTGCTATCTCCAGGCTTTCCAGCGGTAGAAATGCTAGCATTGATGCCGTTTGTGTCTGTGAAGGAATTGAGCGATCGAAAAAACCTTCCCATTTGAATCTCGACATTGCCTCCCGTACCCTGGCCGAGACTACTTTGAGCGTTAATTATACTCGCAGTAATATCGCCCGCAGCACTGCGGTTATAAGCCGTGACATTCCCTGCATTCCCCTGCGCCGAAGAGTCAATTTTACCAACAGTAATACTTCCGGTAGCGTCGAGCAAGATACTGCCGCCATTACCAGCAGACGAGGTATTGATATCGCCTGCAGCAATATTAGTTCCAGCGCTCAAAGCGATATTACCGCCATTGTTAGGGGAAGTCGCATCGAGATTTTTCGTTGTGATTTCTCCGTTCTCACTAAACAAAGAAATTCCGGTCGCTGACTTAATATTTTGGGCGGTAATATTATTCGTAGTAACAATGTTAATTGCAGCGGAACTTTTGGGAATATCATCTTGAATATTGACGCTGTTGAGGGGAGAGACACTGCCAACAGCACCACCAAAGTCAACACTTCCCGCATCGGGTTGAACAGTCAGACTGTAAGGCCCGTCAACAGTAGACTTAAAAGTAATATCGCCAGTCTCTAAAATTTTGACTGACAGGTTGTCACCTAATGTCACCGGAGCGTTAAAAGTAATGTTGTTGCGGTTAGTTTCGATCTTGCCACTGGCAGTAATAGAATCATTTGCCTTAACATCAATATTGCCGCCAGTCACAGTAATACTGGGAGCGAAAGTGCGGGAATTAATATCCGATGTCGAAACTGTTCCGCCAGCATTTATGGTGATATCTCCGCCCTTACCATTTGCTGCGGCGGTAATAATTGGGCCGGCAGTTGTGTCGATATTACCGCCGCTTTGAATGCGAAGATTCCCGCTATTGGCGTTGAAGCCGCTTAATAATAGGGCGCTACCAATCCCTGCCGTACTGATGTTGGTTCCAGCTTCGAGGGAAATATTGCCGCCGTTGTTGCCGCCGATCGCATTTATGATTCCGGCGGTAGTGTCGATCGCCCCGCCGCTTTTAAACGTGATTGAGCCGCCGTCTTGATTGCCGATCGCCCGGATGTCGCTGGTAGTAATATTTCCCCCAGCATTTAGATTAACATTTCCGCCTGTGTTAGTTTTAAGTCCGGGAAATGAACCGTCATAACTTGTCAATAACTTACCTGTAGTGATATTTCCCTTGCTATTAGTAAAGTTAAGATTTCCACCCTGTATTCCCGATACTAAAACATCGCCTGTATTAATGTCACCGCTGGCAGTAGATAAAGTAACATTGCTGCCATTGCCCTTAGCAGAATCACCTGCGATCGCGGTTCCTGTTGTCGGTGTTGTGATGCCGGTGCTGGCTTGAATGGTAATATTTCCAGCAGCGCGATCGCCCGTGGTATCGATAGTTCCGGTATTTATGGAACCGGCACTGCTCGTAAGTGCGATCGGGCCGCCGTTTTGATTCGCCGTTACGTTGAGATTGCCAGTCGTAATATTGCGATCGGCATTTAAAGTAATTGAGCCACCATTTTCAGGTCTAAAAATTGTATCATTTCCTGAATCCTGAGAGCTGCTTGCATTTAATTTCCCTGTAGTGATGCTGCCATTCGTGCTAGTAAAATTAACAATCCCGCCTTGCAATCTACCGTAGTTTAATACATCACCTGTTATAATATTTTCACTGGTAGAGATGGTGATATTGCCACCATTACCCCCATCTGAAGAATTATTTATATCGCCAAGCTCAATATTGCCATTTACGCTGGTAATATTGATAGTTCCACCATCGGCTTTCGATTCACCTGTACTATTTGAGCCTATAAGATCTACATTAATATTACCATTTGCCTGTAACGTTATAAAACCAGGACGGTCGGGGGAATCGCCATTTCCACTGCTGATATGTACTCCACTTGGAGAAAAAATAATAGCTCCTTGTTCGCTGATGATGGTAACGTTACCGCTATTACCAGTAGGTTTGAAGGTAGGAGAACCCCCAGCAAAACTCTCTATACAAACAGAGGGATTAGAACAGTTCATAGAGATATCGCCTTTTGCTTTGAGAGTAATATCACCCGCTCGACTTGGTGAGAAAGAAGCTATATTTCCTGTAAGAGTAAAGCTGCCACCTGCATTAACAGTAATATTACCGCCATTGCCATTAACAGAACTAACTATAGCACGAAGTTCTCCTGTTGAAATATTTCCTCCAGCAGTCAAAGATATAGAACTAGCGTCACCCCCAAAATTATCTGCTTTAATGTTTCCTGCTTGAATATTGCCTGCAGCTTGCAAAGTTATAGGGCCAGTTTGACCAATTCTTATAAAAATATTCGGATCGGGATATGTGTCAATGTTTCCTGTTTTAATGTTGCCACCAGATCGCAAAATTACCGATCGCGAATTGCCCAAGATAAATTCATCTGTACCCGGAGAAGCATTAGCATAAGTTGCATCGGGACTCGTAATTATGATATCTCCAGTAAAACTAATATTTCCCGTACCCGAAGTCGTATCGACCTTGATAGATGCACCCGTATGTCCTCCAGAACTATAGTCACCAGGTTGTGTATATATTGGGTCGTACAAGCTGATTAAATTAGCAGGTATACCCGATAAATCGACGATCGACGTATTATTACCGCTCCTAAAATGAGCATCTGTAGATATGATGCCATCACTCACTAAAGTCAAATTTCCGCCGCTAACAAATGGCGTTTGCGAAAGATGATTCAGCGCCAAAATATCGATACTTTGATTTCCCTGAATGTAGAGATTACCGCCAGCATTAGCCACAAACGGATTTGCCACACTATCGCGCACCCGCACTGTATTGTCAGCAAGCAAATTCAAATCGCCAGTTGTACGCAACTGACTTTCAACTAATGTCAAATTGCGACTAGCTGACAGCGTTGCATTCTCCGCAGTTACTTCTTTAGCAGCGACATCTCCATTCTCTACCTGCAAACCAGAACCAGTTAATTCTATTTGCCCTTGAGCGTTGACTGTCACCCCCGTTGCACTTCCCCCGCCACCCGCCAACAACTGGGGCAAAGATGCAACTGGCAACACCCAATTTTGAGGCAAACTTCCGGCTGCTGATTGCGGCTGAATCTCCAAACTCAACAGATTTCCCGGTTGACTAATTCTGACTAAACTCTCACCCGGTACAGCCGCAACAGTAATATTTCCTCCCGGTGCAGAAAGTTGTCCCGTACTCAAAACCGTGCCGCCCAATAAAGTTAAATTTTGCCCTTGTCCCACAGCCAAATTGCCTAAATTGACAATTCCTCCCGGTTGCGTATTTGTAAAAGCAAAACTATTAGGATTTCCAACTAATTGAGTATAATTATTAGTACCAGCCGCACTAAACCAGTTATTGCCAAAACCGATGCCCGTCGCAGTAGTCGCGGTGAAAGCAGCAGGCACGTTCAAACTGGCATTTGTTCCGAAAACAATCCCCGCCGGATTCATTAAAAATAAATTGGAATTGCCGCCCGTTATTTGAATTAATCCGTTAATCAGCGAAGCATCGCCGCCGACAACTCGCCCTAAAATATTGCGAATATTGGGGTTTGATATAAAATTGGCAGTTTGTCCTTGAGTTAAACCAAATTCTTGGAAACTGTGAAATAGATTTGCACCGTCGCTGGATTGTTGGCCGCCGTTGATGTTGAATTGGTTGCCGCTGGGAGTAATTTGAGTATTCGTGCCGTCGGTTGCGGGGGTGATTTGGGCTGTGGCTGTTTGAGATGCGGGGAAAAGTCCTATTTCCCACATTGCTAAGGTGGTAAATGAGAGGAAGGTGAGGAAAAAGCGGGTTTTTTTGTGTGTTGATTTCATGGTTTTGTTAGTAGATGATATCGATTTCACTCTGATAATTGCGAAAGCCCACCAGCGCCCTCTGACAGTCCCAAAGTCCGTCAATCCGCCAGGGAATGAATTCCCTGGCTAATAGCGAAAGTCCATTGAAGAGGACTGTAGAAAAAAGTTTGGTATTAGTCCACTGAAGAGGACTGTATAAAAAAGTGTGATATCAGTCCACTTCAGTGGACTTTTGCTTTGAGGCAGGGAATTCATTCCCTGCCGGAATTAACGTCACAACCCCTGCCGGAATTAACGTCACAACTCCTGCCGGAATTAACGTCACAACTCCTGCCGGAATTAACGTCACAGCCAGTTACTATTTCCTGTCTTCCCTCCTTTGCAAATCCCGCAATTGCTTCTCTACCTTTTCCGCCATTGGCAAATCTCCCAAAGTTGTATATCCATCTTTTGCCATTCGCAAATATTTCATAGCTTCCAGATTATTTCTCATGGCTGAATGAACTTGTCCCAATCCGTATCGAGCCGCTGTCAACTCCTCAATATCGTCAGGTTTCGCCGTATTAATCACCTTGGAATAGTAGACTTCAGCCTGGGGAACCAGTTGTAGCTTTTCCAGATAGATATCGCCCAATGTGCGATAAATGGGCGGTGTTTCTACGCCTGTTTCTTTTAAGTTTTCTAAAATTTCTCTTGCTTCGGCAATCAAGTTTGTGTTAAGATAAACGCTAGAAATTGCTAATTTTTTGGCGTTTTCGTTAGGTACTTGTTTGTCGATCGCCCCAACCTCACTTTTCACCCTTTCCACCTCAGTCTCATCCAGCAAGCTAAACTCGATATCCCCCTCCCCAACAGCGCTTTCCGATGAAGCACCTGTATTTGCCTCGACAATCAATCGGTACCTAACACCGGGTTTCAGCGCTGGTTCCCCTGGATAGACAGCCTCAGTACCGCTAACAGTCATTTCCCAGTTTAATTTCGCTCCATTTTCGCGGAGGCTCAACTTATAGCTAGTCGCACCAGCAACCGGATTCCACCGCAAAATTGGCTTGCTGTCGAGCAATTTCGTGCGCCGCGGACTGATAATATAAGGAATTGGCGCGCTATTCCAAGCAATTTTACCGTCGCCGCGATCGGGACATTTAATCAAGTCGCGGCTGCAATCAGATTTCGACTCTTCTTTGGCTAACAAACAGCTATTCAATTGATTTTCACCAGGTGCGATCGACTTTATCCCCAAATCTGCACATTGGATCGTCAGTTGGGCGTTTTGTGCTGTTCGCAATTTGTCTCCCGGATAAATCGGCGTACCGCTGGTAGGGCGGACAATTAGCCCGTTTTGGCGCTCGATCGCAACTTCCCCGCTACTATGGATAATCAGTCCGTTGGAGATTCTGTTACTGGCTGCTAGTGCGGTAGTTGCGATCGAGCTTAATGCTATAAAAGTTGCCATCCTGATTTTCACTTGATATTTCCTTTTATTCGTAAATGTTGTTTGGCACTTTGGATACATTGCTCTTGTTCTGGTACGCTAGATTTAGAATATTTAATCGTTTTTTTCCAGTGATATAACGCTTCATTTGGCTTACCTTTAGTTTCCAGAACCCGTGCTAAAAAACAGTGAGCTTCAGGGCTATTTTCTGTCAATCCAATTGCTGTCTTGAAATCTATTTCTGCATCATGATATTGCTGTTCTTTAAAACGTATCCAGCCTCGATTTTTGATACAAGCCGCTTTTACTCCATCGTATTTAGCGTGTTCTAAACAAAGGTTGATCGCCTTTAAAGCGGGTTGATGTTTATCCTTGCGGATGAATAATTTAGATATTTGAGCTGAAGCATCAGGAAGTCCTCGCAATACAGCATTTTGCATTGCCTCTAACGCACCTCGCTCGTCATTCAATTCGTCGCATAACATAGCTAAATTATAGTAAGGTTGTGCATAATTCAGGTTAATTAAGCTTGCTAAATTGTAGAATAATTTAGCAATTAAAGGTTTATTTTGACGGTGGTTTTCCATGCCAATTTGATTCGCAACTGGGGCAAGTATCGGGCCCATTAACATATAACTGCTAGCGGTAGTAGCTAAACCGATTCCCAGGCGCTGCATCAAATTACAAATAAAAATAGAGATATCGTTGTTTGGGCGATCGCCCCCAGTATCACCTACAAGAGATCCCACAGCAACAAGCGGGCAATTCCCTACGGGATAGCTGCGCTTCACGCGCTTTAATTGCAGTAAAGTCAACCCGTCAAAAGTGGGCTGCTGACAGAGCACAGGTATCGCACTCGCACCGGGAAACTCAGATTCCCACTTCTGTAAATAATCCTTAGCTTTTCGTACTGCTAAAAACAAAGGATATTCTTTGCTTAAATATCCGAATAAAGACTTAACAAAATCGTGAGCAATTTTATCTGGTATCGGCGCACGCATCACAATCATTGACGGTAAAGGCAAGCCTCCCGCCACTAAATCTGCTGCCAATTGGATGCTCGAACAAGAGTTTAAAATTAGCAACTCCAATCCTTGAAAAATTGATTTTTCTAAGCCCTCTTTTAAATAGTCTATTGTGACATTATTATCACAATTTGCTTGATTTATCTGGAGCCATCCATTGACAGAATTGCTATCGCTATGTCCGCCGTAATATAAAATTTGCCAGTTTTTTTCATCCTCTGAAAGATGAGCGCGCAACTGTTGAGGGGTTGGTTGCTGAATAAATTGTAACTCGCAGCGATCGCCAAAAGACCTTTGAAGACTTTTCTCATCTTGTCGCAGATCGAGTCCGTCACTATTACCGGATACACATAAAATTCTACCTCGCGAAGGCAGAGGCATTCCTCCTGTAGTTGCCTTTTTGAGAGCTTTTCTATACTGGGACGGACTTTTGATTATCTCACAATTCTTGTAATCTTCGCGAAATTTCCACGCATCCCAAGGCAGATGCCAATTTTCCGAATCTTTGATTTCGAGAAATACTTCAAAG
The DNA here is from genome assembly GCF_036701245.1 of Microcoleus sp. Pol14D4. Taxonomy (NCBI): domain Bacteria; kingdom Bacillati; phylum Cyanobacteriota; class Cyanophyceae; order Oscillatoriales; family Microcoleaceae; genus Microcoleus; species Microcoleus sp. Pol14D4. The sequence goes on along the minus strand of NZ_JAUBQM010000011.1, from coordinate 7,138 downwards.
CACTGAGTTCTGCCACCAACTGCATCGACTACATTTCTAAAATTTTCCTCAATGCCCGCATAAAATTCCTCACTACTCAGCCACAGCCTCATAGATTCATTCAAATATTGATAGATCAATTGAGGATTATCTTCAGAAATATTGGTGATCCCTGTAGCCTTAACTTTAATTCTAGAAAGGATGTTGCTAGATTGTCCCGCACGACAAATAAGTTGCCATCTTTTTTGCAGATCGTCAACTTCCGGAGCTGGTGGCAAACTTCCTTTAAATTTATGAACTGTTGTTCGGCTTTCTTGAAACTCCCCTGTGATGTCGGGAAAACCCTTGTGTAGATCCCCCATCCCTAAACCCAAGATAAATCTTAAGCTCATAAATTAGACGCGAGTAGAGTTAATCGAGATATCATACCACAAAATTTTCTGTGACGCTGAAATCATCTAAAGCTACTCGAATACTAAAGCTCTCGTCTCGATCGACCTCAATATCCTTCAGCAAAATGTACCTCTCCTGAATCCTTGATTGTGACTCGGTTAGATTTTTACCGATGTCGGATATTAAGGAAAGTTTAATATTCTGGGGCAGGTAACGTTCTCCGATCGCCGGATGCAGTTGAACGTGAACTCTGACAGTGCGATCGCTCTCTTCAGCAATCGCCACCAACAAAGCAACAGTTGTCCTTCCCAGGCGCATTCCCAAGTCAATCAACTTAGCCCGCGTGACATCGGCTTCGGGAAACCTATTGATGCTACTTTGACTGCCCTGTAACGCAGATTCTTCTCTCGAATTTCCACCTCCTCGTAATGCAAAACTGGGGGTTTCGTCAGGGAAAATCAGGTTTTTTAACTTTTGTTTAGCTTCCTCCAATTGCTGCAAAAATATTTCTGCAAAATTTGGCAACCAATTACCTAAATTAGATTTAACCGGATTTTCAATCTCAACAGGAGAAGTTTTTGCTTGCGGGTTAAATACCGCTTCAAAAGGCTGCCAATCAGCCGTAAATACATTCATGAACCACTGACTGAGGTTAATCTTAGATTCCAACAAATGTTCTAGATGCCCTAAGAAATTATCCAGGGAATGCAATTCGCTCAATACTAATTCCCCCGCATCCGCAGTTGGAGAAAAACCAAGCAATCTCGCTTCCTTTTCCTCCTCATCAATTTCTACTGCAATATAACCAATGCGTTCTGCCCTTGCTTCCACCGGCACCGGGCAAATCTCAGGCGGAGGTGCAGATGAATCCTGGTTGCCATTTTCTTGATTTTGATGCCTATTGTTAATTGGACGGCATTCGATTTTTCCCAATCCTTTAACATACAAATCTCCCGCATCTGCAAACAGGCGAATTACGGGATTCCAGCTATCGCATTGAGTCAAATCAGTTTCAATATCGATAATTTTTAGATAATCGCGAACGGCCAGCACTGCCAAAGTATTGAGATAAACTTGCTCGTGCCTTTGCGGGTGGCGCTGTTGGGTGGCAAAATGCTGAGCAACTTGCAGTGCCTTCTGAGTAATTGGCATCGGCAAAGATTCGATTTCCCAAAGATTGCTATGGTTCATTGTTTTGGTACACTCCTGGTATATTTAAAGTTTGATATCCTTGGTCTTCGCAAAATTTTTGCAGCAGATAACGACAATCATTGTTGAACAATTGATATAAAGTAGAATGCGCGCAGCCAAACTCTTTTGCGAGTTCTTGAAGACTTTGACCGTACAAACATTTGCGCTGCAATAAAACTTGGCAATTTATCTGCGGTTTGCCTCTAACGTGTCTACTTTTTAACTCGTTATTTGGATCGGTTTCTATCCATGCGAGAACTTCGTCCACATAGAAAGTTACATCAGGATCGGCGGCGATATCGTCCCTGCGATTGATAGTTTTTTCATCTTGTTTTCCTTCTGAGGACGCTATTCGACGGCGGTTTGGTGTGTCACTTTCTTTTATTGGGGCCTGACGACAATCTAACAGCCGCATTTGGAGATAGCGATTTAACCAAGTCGTAATCAGGCTTTCTTCGGGATCGTAAGGTCGTTTTGCTGTGGTAGCTTCACATAAATTTCGATTTAGATAGATCCATGTTTCTTGCAATGCCTCTTCATAGTAAGGTGTTTTTTGTTTCCAGAGTTTGCCGGATTTGAGAATCTCTCGAATTAGTTGATTCAAGAAATGACCTCGCTGGAGACTGCCGGGGGGATGCTGGCAAGCTTTGGTGACGAGTTCGAGGATGTGCTGGTGGGCGGGAGCTCGATCGAACTTTTCCGATTTTACTGAGCACCCAACAGCATCGGATTCGTCGGATAAGTGGTCTTCCCCCTCGGAGGGGTTGGATTTATCAGTCATAGTTAAGTGCGGCCGCAACTTTGTTCCTACATTTACTTATCAGGTTGAGTAAGGAAATTTTTTGCGAACAGCCAAAGTTTTTTTGAGCGGATGCTTGAAAGTCTTGCTGTGTCGTGGATTTGGCTGTTTGAGTGTAGGTTGAGTTTTGTAAACAGGACTGGTGCTCGTAAACTCGGTTTATAGACACGCTGTGGCATCGATCGCCCTTAAATCCCGAAAACACCCGTTTTTCCCTATTTTTACCCAGTGTTTGCAAAAATTTACCAAAAAAATCGTAGAGTTTGCATAAAACCACCGAGTTCACCCTGATAAATATACAGAAGGGAAATTGCGAAGTTCGTGAAGCGAGACTTCAGTTTGAGTAAATGACGGATATACGGCAGCTAGAGAATGCGAAAGTGCAGAAGTGCGATCGGGCTTGTTAATAGAATCGCCTTGTTAATTTTCAGCACACATTTTATCTACAACGCGAGGACAAGAATCCTGGTTACTAATTCTAACAGTTAGCTCTGAAATAATGATGTAGCTATGAATCAACTGATTGAATAACCTGCCAAAAACACAGTTATATTTACCACAAAAATGTAGACCACTGATTCATGCTTTAGCAGTTAACCCATGAATGTTGAAAAATTTTTGTTTTTTTATATCCAAGGTGGCAACGATTTTTTTGGACAAAAAAAAGATATAATTCTTATTTATAGCGTGAATTAATTGTAGATAATTGAACTTCTATCGAATACATAAAAATCAGGTTTTTTAAAAAACCTGATTTTTGTTTGTGATAATTTTATTTAAGTCAGTTTGGGACGCACACCGAGCCAAAAACCTGGTTTTTACCTCAAAATATCTCGAATCAATCCACAATTTTTGCGATAAATCGGCTTTTGTGCGTCCAGGACTGACTGAATTAATCACCAATGTAAAATATTATTACAAGTGACTTGACACCAGCGTTCAAATCTATTATCCAAAGACTATAATTGGTAAACATAATTCTGTCATTCGCCCTTGGTTGCGAAGAGGCTCAAACCCTTGCCAAACAGCCATTGATTGCGTCAGTCCTGACTATAAACAAACCAGAAAATTCCATGCAGAAACTAACTAGAATTTTATTCACTACAGCTTTAACCCTAAGTATCTTGTGTTCTCCTACAACAGCTTTCGCTAAAGCAAAAATTCAGATAGCCATCCTTTTAGATTCTAGTAATAGCATGGATGGATTGATTGACCAGACTCGTACTCAACTTTGGCAAATTGTTAATTTTTTAACTAAAGTAACCAAAGATGGCGAAGTGCCAGAGTTAGAGGTTGCCCTTTACCATTATGGTAATGACACTTTACCTTCTTCGGAAGGTTTTGTGAGATTATTAACTGGATTTACTCCTGAATTAGATTTAGTTTCCGAAAAACTATTTAGTATCAAAACCAACGGCGGTCAAGAATATGCTGGCTGGGTAATTCGTTCAGCAATGCAAGAATTAAACTGGAGTAAAAATCAGGAAGATTTTCGCGTGATTTTTATTGCGGGTAATGAACCCTTCGATCAAGGCCCAATAGTTTGGAATCAATCTGTCAATCTCGCTGTCAAAGGAGATACTCTCGTTAATACAATCTACTGTGGTTCAGCCGAAAGTCAGGAGCGACAACTTTGGGCATCAGGAGCAGAGTTAGCAAAAGGCAGTAGCTTCAACATTAATCAAAACCAACAAATTGTGGTAATTAAGTCCCCTTACGACGACGAAATTTCTATTTGGAATACTAAACTCAATCAAACCTACATTCCCTACGGTAGAGAAGGAAGAATAGGACAACAACGTCAGGCTGTTGAAGATAGTAATTCTGGCGCCAATTTTGCTTCGCGTAGTGCGTCCAAAGCTTCTGAATACTATGATAATGCTTCTTGGGACTTGCTGGATGCTCTCGAAAACGGTACAGTTAAACTAGAGGCAATATCAGATGATAATTTACCAGAAATCATGCGAGGGATGACGCTAACAGAAAAGAGAGCATATGTTGCTGGAAAGAAAACCGAAAGAGAAGCGATTAAAAAAACGATCCGCGACTTATCTCAAAAGCGTACAGCATATATTGAACAACAGCGCAAATCTAGTACCAATAGTGGTGAAAATACTCTCGATCGCGTGATGATTCAGAGTCTCCGCCAGCAATTAGCCGCTAAAGGATTCAAGCTTAATTAAAAGAACGCAGACAAAATTTCATCTGCGTTCATCTGCGTTTATCTGCGGTTAAAAAATCAGGAATTATGCAAGTGTCACAATTAGTAAGGTACTCTACTATCCCAACCCCTCGATATTTCGTTGATCGTGAAAGTAGTAGAGCACCCTACAAGTTGATTGTCCTGATGCCCATTGCATAAGTGCTGTTGAAAAAACCGGGTTTTTATTATGGGTTGTTTTCAAGCGCAAGCGATTGTCCGATTAAACTATAAAGTTCTCTGAGTTGCTCAGAGTCCAAAGCTTTAATTAGCGCCTCTCCAGCTTTCTTCGGGTTATGACGAGGAATCTTTACATATGAAGGGGTATTTAGGCTACTAGATGGAACTTTTTCTGACCAATCTTTCACCAGTTTCCGCCCCAAATCGGTGATTTGGTAATAACCACGTTTATTACCTGATAAGGGTTCAATCCATCCCAATTCTAGCCAACCTTTCCTCCAAATGTGTGCGTTACTTAAACAAGTCCGCAATACTCGTTTAATCTTAACTGCATTTATAGGCTGCTGATCTGGACAAGCTTGAAGCAGCTTAGAAAATTTTTCCAAATATTTTGACGAACTTCCCTGCTCTTGAAATTGATCTTGTTCAGGCTCAAACGTCTTTGCATTAGGTGATGCTAGTTCCTGAATAATTTTATCAATATCTGACGGCTCATAACCCAAACCAAATGGTGGTTTAGCCTTGCAGAGTTCCTCATAAGTCTTGAATGGCTGTCCACGCTCGTCAACAAGCTGATGATAGCCAGAGAATTGCTTCATCAAATCGCGCCATGCTTTCAATTGTTGAGCATTGAATGCAGCATCATGTAAGGCTGATTGCAGTTCCAGCCTTACAGCGATCGCCCAAGGGCGCGATCCAGGAGGTGCATTGAGTTCGCCTGCATTGCCGAGAGTTTCGATGTGAGTTTTCAATCGTTCATTGGATATTTGCTTTGTAGCCATGCCCACACCCGCCTCAATTCTTCAAGTGCCATTGCTTTGCGTGACTTGCCAAATTCTTTGACAATTTCCCCATTAATGGTTTTGAACTCCATACCATTCTTGGCTGTATAGTAACGGACATAATTTTCAATTTTGTCTCGTATAATAGACAGCTCTTCACTTGGGGTTAAGGATTCTTGGTTTGATGAATCTGCATAACCTTCAGTGCTAGTTCGTCGTGTATTATACGACTCCATAAAACGTTTCAGATTTATAGTGCTGCCACTAATTCCAAACTCCTGTGCGGTTGATTGAAGTATAGCGGTTTCAGCATAATCAACAGTTTCCCCGTTACTTGAATCAGATGCTCTTGAGCGTGTCAAGCTTGAATTTAATGCGATAATACTATTATATCCCAGTTCTTTGTTTTTAGCATCATTATCCCCATTGCCACCATTGCCATTTTCACGTTTATTTAATTCTCTTTCCCTAAGAATTGGAGCTTGTTCCGCCATGATTTTTTGTACGCAATCCACGGCTAATTTGTCATCTGGAAGATAAATCAATCCTGTTTTTTTCAAAACTCCAGCTTCTCGATCGACTCTCGCAGCCCTTGCCCATGATTGTTCAAGCCAAGGCTTACTTCTGATATTAGTTAAACACGCAACATGGGTAATTGCCGGAACATCCAGTCCTTCATAGGCCATTGCCACTGTCACTAGAGCATCAACTGCTTTTGCATCGCCGTAATTGTAGTGTTTCTTAAATCTTTTAATTGCTGCCTGCGCTTCTTTTGATTCATCACTTGTGGCTTTTAAGGCTTTGATTCCTAACTTTTGCAGCCACTCCAAATATTGATTAGCTATTGGTATTGAGGGCGCGAGTACCAATAGCTTAGATCGGTGGTTATTTTTTTTATGTGACTTCCAATTATCAACACACTTTGTGAGTAACTGCTCGGCGTATCCGGTACTAAGCGCTGTGCGAAGTGCTAAGCTGCTATAGTCTCCAGCCTCTGCTAAGCTTTCGACTGAACATTCTTGCCCTTGTTGGTCTATCCATTTAGCCTCCCCATCACCCCATTCAAAATGGAGAGGAACGATCGCACCGTCTTTGAGTGCTTGTCCTCGCGTATATTCAATAACTACGGTATCTTTACTACTTGATAAATCTGGAGTAGTACCGCTAGGATTTGCTTTATAGGGCATAAAAGCAATTGGTTGCGCATCTCCTCGATCGCCAGTTCCTGTTACTAAGATGACTAATACAGCATTATCTACCAATGGCTGTAATGCCCTATGCCATGCTCCATCTTGCTTGACATGATGAAACTCATCTAGCACTAGAATATAGCGCTTGCGTCAAATTTATTGAGCATGAAGATCGCGACCTTCTAAAATAGCCTAGTATGTAGCTGCATAGCCAGACATTCCCTTGCATGGATTAGGCTCATTGTTATTTGCCATAATTCTATGCTGATGTCCGAGCAGATGTCTGAAATACCAATCTTCAAAATTTTCTTCTGCTTGTTTTTGGAGATTTAGTCGGGGAACAATCCGTAACTGCTCAATAAGTGCTGATAAGCAAGTATCGCCAAAGTAACTCAGACAAGGCCTGATGGCCTCAAGCTGAGAA
>NZ_JAUBQM010000188.1:0-1752 GCF_036701245.1 Microcoleus sp. Pol14D4 | reverse complement strand
CTAGGGCGTCAGTTCAGTATTCGGACTTGACAAAACTAAAGGTCTATGATAAGTGAATTGAGAAGCCGGTTAAATTCTAACAATCAGGAAGAAAGAAGAAATTTTATGCGTCCTCTCTCATGGCATCCTCCCATTGAACTGTCAGACTCAGAAGCGTTGATTATCAAACGCATCAAAAGAGCCAAGCTATTCACATTTCTTCGGCTGAACCGTTCATCCATATTTAATGATGAATTCCAAGACGAACTCGCTACAATTTTTAAAGACAGCACTGTTGGCAACTGTCCAGTGCCTCCTGCACAACTTGCGTTGGCAACAATCCTTCAAGCCTATATGGGGATTTCCGATGATGAAGTGATAGAAGAAATGGTAATGGATCAACGTTGGCAGTTGGTTTTAGATTGTCTGGGTTCCGAAACTCCACCCTTCAGTAAAGCTACCTTAATTAGATTCCGGAAGGGGTTAATCAAAAAAGAACTCGACCAACGTTTAATTGACCGCACCGTAGAAATTGCTAAACAAAAAGGTGGGTTTGGCTCATCTCAATTAAGAGTCGCCTTAGATTCCTCACCATTATGGGGAGCAGGTAAAGTCGAAGATACATATAATCTATTGGGTCATGCTTTGCGTAAGGCAGTGAGTGTGATAGCTCGTCAGCAGGGGCGGGGGCTGACAGAAATTGCTGATGAAGCCGGTGCGCCAATTCTCAAGAGTTCCAGCTTAAAAACTGCCTTAGACTTAAACTGGGATGATCCAATCGAGCGTCAAAACGCACTTTCAATTATCCTAAACAGCTTAGATTCTGTAGAAGAATGGATGCAAGGCCAGTCCAATTGTGATGAAATTGAAGTGGCCCAAGAAACTCTGGATATTGCTCGATTCATTGAATCCCAAAATGTGACTTTAGACTCTCAAGGCTCTCCTATTCTCACCAAAGGGGTGGCCAAAGACCGTCGCATTTCTATTGAAGACCCAGATATGCGGCATGGACGGAAAAGCCGGTCTAAGAAAATAGATGGGTATAAACGTCACGTCCTCAAAGATTTAGATATAGGTGTAGTTCGGGCTGTGGCTTTGACGAAAGCAAATACTCCAGAATCTGCTGCTACGGTTGACCTAGAAAGTGACTTAAGATTCCAAAATCCTCACCTAGCTGAGTTACATATTGACCGAGCTTATTTATCCAGTCATTGGGTCACACAGCGGGATGAGCAATTAAAAATATTTTGTAAGGCGTGGCCGGTCAGAAATTCTGGCCGGTTTGATAAAAATGCCTTTTTCCTAGACTGGGATACGCATTTAATTAGCTGCCCAAATCAGGTAAGTATCCCATTTGAACCCGGAAAAGTTGTTCATTTTCCTGAGAGTGAATGTGCAATTTGTCCTCTGAGGGAAGACTGTACGAACAGTAAAAAAGGACGCAGTATATCAATTCATGCTGATGAAGCCTTAATGCAAGAGTTGCGAGCGCGTCAATCCACTACTATTGGTCGTCAAGAATTGAGAGAGCGTACTACAGTTGAACATTCTTTAGCTCATATTGGTCATTGGCAGGGGAATCGTGCCCGCTATATTGGACAACGTAAAAATCTCTTCGATCTACGCCGAGTCGCTGTTGTCCATAACCTTCATGTCATTGCTCGAATGGGTAAGGTTCTGCCAATTAAACCGAGCATAGAGTCGAACTCATTGACCGGGTAACTGCATACAGCCTTTTTCTTGTCAATACCTAATACTGAACCGACGCTCTAG
>NZ_JAUBQM010000010.1:0-96082 GCF_036701245.1 Microcoleus sp. Pol14D4 | reverse complement strand
AGCATGGAAGCTAATATACTCTATTTTTGCCTATTTGGCTCAAATCCTGACCTCAAATCCTGACGGAGCTTGCGAGCAAACCCAGCTCACTCGCCGACCTTGGCAATACCGCAACGCAGTTGCGGTGAGCAGTTACCTTCCTGACATCGGTTACATCCGTTACATCCCCTACATTGCTCGTTGCCGAACTTCCTTCTTCATGACATCCGTGACATCCGTTAAAGAATCCGTTGCCGAACTTCCTTCGCCTCTAATTATTCGTTCATATTCTTGTACGTAGCAACAGCCGAAGGCGAACTCCGGTTTAAATAGCGGAATATCCAATACTTAAATACCGTATCCAATATCACTGGAAACGTTGCAATGAACAAAAATATGAACTGCCTATTTTCTGGCAGTCCCAAATGTCTCGATAAACCTTCGAGAATTACTTCCCAACCATGAGGCGAGTGGAATCCGACAAACACATCTGTAAACAAAATAATTACGAAAGCTTTCGCACTGTCGCTGAGACCGTAAATCACATCGTCCATGAAAGACTTTAAAATCTCAATCTCTTTCTTGTTAGTGACGATAATAGCGGCAAAGGCAATGACTGAAATCAAATCGGCAAAAATATTTTTAATAGCTCCCCCACTTTCAGCGCGGTATTCCTCCGCGAGTTCAACTGCTTTCTCGGAAATCTTCTTTTCCATTTCCTCTAAAGAAAGCGACGGAGCAGTGCCTATTAACCTTTCAAATTTCAGGTGCTGCTCAAATCTCTCCAGTTCTTCTAATGCTTCTTCTTCCAGGTTAACATTTATGAAAACAGGGGCATTTTCTTGACCTCTAAAATGGTCAACTATCGGTCCGACTAAAAAGTTTTTGGAGATTTGATTCGTCAACAGCGGAACTAAAATCAACAGCAAAATAAATCTGAGAGAAATAATTGTTTTTACTTTGGAATTGCGAAAATTTTTGACTACTTCTTTTTCAGCTCCAGGGTCTAAATCTTTAGTGATTCGATTCAAAGTTCCCAAAAGCGATCGCGGTAATAAATTCACTTCTTCATAGTTAGTGTCAACCTCACCATCGTGAATTTGAACCGAATTAGCTGAACCTTTATTTTTGGGATCGGGTGGAGAAATGTTATTTGTTGTAGATTTTGCCTGCAGATTTACGGAGCTGACAACCGGAACAATTGCCGTCGATCTACTATTATTAATATACTTGTCGATGACTCCATCAATAAACTCTAGCTTCTCAAATATAAGGGAGTCTCTATCTTTATGGTTGAGAGGTGATCCGTGCTGGTGAGGCTCAGCGCTGTGCCCCGTTTTCGGTTTTGCCCCCACTCGCTCCGGCAGTTCCAAAAAAGAACGGCTAGCATTAAACTCAACCATTCTGGTTTGGATGACCTTGAGGTATTTTTGCAGCTCGGATTTAAAGTAAGACAAGGTGCTTTGTCCGTACTCTCCCGATCGCTCAGAGATTCCTTGACCGCCAAAATGCTCGTCTTCGATCGCCTTAATGGCTAACGCAGCATCGTAGGCCTGTTCTAGGGCCCTCTCAGGCGTTTCTCGATACCATTGGTTAGCCCTGTAGAGATATTTTACAATCCTGTGCCACGGAGAAGTATTCATAGCAAAAGCTGGTTAGTTGGCTGTAGACATTAGTGATTAAACTATTCACGGTATGGTAACAAATTTACCTAAATTGAGAACTGCCGCCGAGGATTCAATTTGGATTGTCGGCTCTGCCCGCAGTGGCAAAACCGCTCGTTTAGTCGAGCAGTTCTGCATTTGGAGCAAAACTGTCAAGCCCCTGCCCACAAAAGTTTCAGGGCGCTCGAATTCCGGGCGGCGGCGGGCTGGACAAACTGCCCCAGCAATTTTAGTCTTAGCAGCTAACGGAGACAACCGGCTAGAATTGGCCGATCGCATCGCCGTCGCTACCGAAGGAAAATATACCTTTCACTCCACAACGCCCTTCGGTTTTTTTGAGCAGGAGGTATTGCTATTTTGGCCCCTGCTAGTTCAGTCGCTGAATTTGAGAGCTCAATTTCCCTTGCGGCTGCAACCTGAAACCGAACTGGAACTTGCCGCGAGACTCTGGCGTCGCGAACTAGACGAAGGCATTTTGCAACAAACAGGGGTAAGTCCAAACCGAATGGTGCGTCGAACACTAGACTTATTACAACTTGCTGCTGTCAGCGGTACGCCCAGAGAAGAGATTCCCAGCATTCTGGAACAGGGATTTGCTATCTCAGGCGGATCGACCAACCTGTGGACTAGCATGGGAGAGTTGCTGGAAAGGTGGCGGGAATGGTGCTTGACGCGGGGGTTCCTGACTTACGGGATTGTTTGCGAACTCTACTGGCGCTATTTGTTGCCGGATAGCAGTTACCAGCAGCATTTGGCCTCTAGATACCAAGCTGCGATCGCAGACGATGTAGACGATTATCCGGCGATAAGTCGCCATTTGTTCGATCGAATGCTCGACCAAGGTGCAGCGGGGGCGTTCTCCTACAATCGGGATGGAGGAGTGCGTTTGGGCTTGGGGGCTGACACGGAATACCTAGCCAGACTCGAAGACCGCTGTCAAAGCGTGGAAAATTTGGATGCCAAAGCCGGTTTAGCCCCAGAGATTGGAGATTTAGCGGTAAGTTTAGCAGTTAATTCTGAGGGTTTTTATCCTTTAGGCTTGAGTTTGCCCGGATCGGTTCGATCGCTCCAAACCACTTCCCGGGCTCAACTGCTGCGAGAAACCGCCGAAATCATCGTGGATGCGGTGAAGTCAGAAGCCGTGGAACCGCAGGAAATCGCTGTAATTGCCCCTGGGATGGATGCGATCGCCCGTTACAGTTTAACGGAAATTCTCGCGCGAGATGGTATCGCCGCCGTATCTCTCAACGATCAGCGTCCCCTCTCGACTACCCCAGAGATTCGAGCTTTACTCACTTTGTTAGCCTTAGTTTATCCGGGACTCGGCCGTTTAGTCGATCGAGACGGCGCCGCCGAAATGCTGGTAGTGTTGGGCAGCCAGAAACACCGTTCATTGGAAACAGAAGATTCTAACTCGACTTTCAATTTAACATCTCAAATTCACCATCAAAAATCGATCGACCAAGTGAGAGCAGGTTTAATCGCCGATCACTGTTTTCGTCCAAATCTCGATCGACCTCAATTGCTGCCAATTACAGCCTTTCCCCGGTGGGACAGACTGGGACACCGAGCAGCCAGGGCCTACGAGCAGATTGTCGAGTGGATCGAACAACAGCGGTTGCAACAGCAGGAGCGGCTGTTGCCGAGTCCTATTGCGCTGCTCGATCGAGCGATCCAGAAATTTCTCATGAACGACAGATACCTGCCCTACGATCGGCTAGCAGCCCTGCGCGAGTTAATGGAAACCGCCACCCACTACTGGGAAATCAACGGGCGAATGCAGCGCGTTGAACCAACAAGCGGCGGCGACTCAGAAACGATCGCCCAGTTCATCCAGTTGTTGCGCCAAGGAACCGTCACCGCCAACCCATTTCCAGTGCGTCCAGAAGGCCCAGCAGCCAGAGCCGTAACCCTCGCCAACATCTTCCAGTACCGCAGCAGCCGCCGCGCCCACAAATGGCATTTTTGGCTGGATGCCGGCTCGCCGCTGTGGCTGAGTGGCGGTGCGGCGACCTTGTTTGGCGCTCCCTTATTTTTGCGATCGCAACTCGGACGCCCCTGGGAAACCGAAGACGAAACGACCGCCGACCAACAGCGACTGCGACGAATTCTGCTAGATTTATTAAGTCGCTGTTCCCTGCTTTACCTTTGCCACAGCGAACTATCCGTAAGTGGACAAGAACAAACCGGGCCGCTTCTGCCCCTAATTAACAGCTCTGTTTCTTGTCAGAAGTCAGCATAAGAAAGTCGGCTTCTGAAGGCAAGAGGCACATATGTATTCGGCATTCGGCAGGAGGAAAGAAAAAATTATGACAGCAAAGATTTTTATTTTTTCGGCTTCTGGATCGATACACCGGGCTGACTCGAAGCCAGACTTCTAGGTTCTATAGAAATGGGGCGATATTAAAGTATACCCAACATAGGCAGCAAAACGTGCAATCATTAATATTTTGAGATCGAAAGATGCCCGGCTTAAAAAATATCCATAGCCGTTGCAGTTTTGATTTAGTATGCTAGAAATGATCGGGATTATTAATCAATTTTAAGCCAGATTTGTGGCAACAAACTGATACTAATCAGTTCTTAAAGTTAATCGGCATCGTCGTTTACAGGAGCCAAAATAATGCCAAGTGCAGTGCCAGTAGTAAGTATACCGACTCCAACACCAGAACCGACTCCAACACCAGAACCGACTCCAACACCAGAACCGACTCCAACACCAGAACCAACTCCAACACCAACTCCGACGCCGACTCCAACTCCGACTCCCTCCGGGGACGACACATTTGGCGGCATAGACGACACATTGGGCGGGGGCCAAGGTACGTCGCCCGCAGTCATCGGCGGCGTAGTCCGTGGCGGAGAAACCAACGACTCCTTAGTTGGCAGTCCCGGGCCCGACGTGATTTCCGGGCTGCAAGGCAACGACAACCTGCAAGGAGCCGACGGCGACGATTTAATATTCGGGGGCGACGATGACGACGTGCTGTTCGGTGCGCCCGGGAACGACGTTCTAGACGGCGGTTCAGGACTCGATACCCTGTACGGAGGTAAAGACAACGACTCCCTCGACGGGGGAAATAACCCCGACCAGTTGTATGGCAACGATGGCAACGACACGGTAATCGGAGGCGAAGGCAGAGACACGGCTTACGGTGGTAAAGGCAGCGACAGCTTGCGTGGAGGCTCTGGCGACGATAGCTTTTTGGGCGATCGAGGCGACGACATCCTGTGGGGCGACCAAGGTAACGACTCGCTCTTCGGTGGCGACGGCGAAGACTTGCTATTTGGCAACGAAGGAGGCGACTGGCTCTACGGCAACGCCGGCGGGGATACATTTTTTTCCGGCGACGGCGACGACATCGTATTCGGCGGTGACGGCGACGACATCGTGGACGGCGGTGCTGGCAATGACGTGATTTGGGGCGAAGCAGGCAAAGACGTAGTGGCAGGAGGCGAAGGCAGAGATGTCTTCGTCATCGGTGCCTTCAGTTCCCCCAGCGGCAGCAGCAACGGCACTAACCCGGCATTTCTCACCACAGGCGGTCCAGATCTCGCCGATGCCGACATTTTCACAGACTTTCGCCAAGGCGAAGATTTAATCGGGTTAAGTGGCGACCTCAAGTTTGAAGATTTGGTAATCTTCCAAAGCACCGAGACCAAAGCAGGCAGTACGATTATTCGCAACGGCGTCAGCGGCGACTTTTTAGCAGTATTGCCCGGAGTAGACAGCAGAACCCTAGGGCGAAGCTCATTTGTAATTGCACCCACAGTTCCCGGCAGCGCAACTCCGCTTCCCCTGCCGACGCCGACAACCAGTCCGACGCCGACAACCAGTCCGACGCCGACAACCAGTCCGACGCCAACAGCCAGTCCGACGCCGACAACCAGTCCGACGCCGACAACCAGTCCGACGCCGACAACCAGTCCGACGCCAGACGAGCCGGTGCCGACGTTCCCCACACCGACGTTCCCGACACCGACAACCAGTCCGACACCGACAACCAGTCCGACGCCGACAACCAGTCCGACGCCCATCTTTAACCAACCTCCAAGAGCAGTTAACGACAACTTCACCACGGTTGCGGGTCAAGAACTCAGTTTCAACGTTCTGTTGAACGACACTGACCAGGAACAAAGCGCTCTGACTGTCACGACTTTTGCTCCAGCAAGCAAAGGGAGTCTGGTTCCCGTGGGCGGCGGCGTATTCAAATACACCCCGAATCCGGGCTTCTCGGGTACAGACAGCTTTAGCTACTCGATCTCAGACGGTAGCGGCGGCACAAGTAAGGCGGTAGTAACCATCAACGTCAGTAGCCCGCCGCAGCTAATAATTAACGACGGTGTGGTGGTTGCCAAAAGTAATCCTACCCAGACAATCACTGCGGCCGATTTGTTAGTCACAGATCCGGATAACACGCCGTCGGAAATCGTTTACACGATTACCAAAGCCCCCGACGCTACCAGAGGTTTTGTCCAAAGGGGCACCACCTTTCTCAACGTCGGCGGCAAATTCAGCCAAGACGATATCAACAACAACATCGTCAAATACAACTTGCTGGCAGGAGGGGGCAGCGACAGTTTCACGTTTACAGCCTCCGACGGATCTGCAACTATCGGGCCGGCATCCTTCAGCATCACGGTGGTAGATAATATTGTCGATCGCAGCGCACTCCCGGCAAGCGGCTTTACAGGCAGCAACCTCAGCGACTTCATCCTCGGCGGGGCCGGTGACGATACCCTCTCTGGGGGCGACGGCAACGACATCATCGACGGCAGTGGCGGCAACGACCTCGAATTCGGTGAAGCAGGCAATGACTCGGTGGTGGGTGCGATCGGCAACGACACCCTTGACGGCGGACTGGGCAACGATACTGTTGATGGCCAAGACGGCATAGACTCGCTGATCGGCGGACTGGGCAACGACCTGATGTTCGGCGGCAATGACAATGACAACCTCCTGGGCGGTGACAACAACGACACCATTGACGGCGGAACAGGCAACGACTCGATGCTGGGAGAATCCGGCGACGACTCGATACTTGGTGGCACCGGGATTGACACCTTACTTGGTGGCATTGGCGACGACTCCCTCGACGGCGGTGCCGGCGACGACATCCTAGACGGTGGACTCGGCAGAAACTTGCTCGACGGCGGTCTCAATAACGATTCCATCTTGGGCGGCGACAACGATGACACGATGTTGGGTGGAGGAGGCAACGACACGGGACTCGGAGGTTCGGGCAATGACTACGTGTTGGGCGAGGCCGGCACCGACTCCCTCGACGGCCAAGCGGGCGACGACACTCTCGACGGCGGTGCCGGCAGCGACTGTCTGAGCGGCGCCTTCGGCAATGACTTGGTGTTGGGCGGCGATGACAACGACTCGCTTTCCGGCGGTGCAGGCAATGACATTTTGGGCGGTGGCAACGGTTCTGATTTGCTCACGGGCGATGCTGGTAATGATTTCTTCTACTACGAAACTCCCAGCGAAGGCGTGGACGTGATTGCTGACTTTAACGCTAACGGCAGCGAGACCGACAGATTTTTGTTCAGGTCGTCAAATTTCGCAGGTTTAACCAACTCAGGAACTACTCTCGATTTCACCAGTTTTATCGTCAGGAATATCGGGTCTAGCGGCGACAACATTAGCAAGCAATCAGTCATTTTGTTTGAATCTAAATTTGACAACGCTCAAGCAGTAAATGCAGTGTTGAAGAATCAAAACGGTTCTAGCAAAGCGGGAGCTTTCTTCGTGTACCTGAACAATACTTTTAACAAGTACGTTCTCGGCTTTGACCCCAATGTGGCAGATGACAGTCTCCCAGCTTTTGATTTGGGAGTTTTGAATTCTATTCCTACAGTGCCGGGAGCGCTCAGCACCGTCATTACTGCCTCTGACTTTAAGTTTATTTAGTAGTGTTTGAGTAGCGTCGCAAGGAGTCGGAACAATGGCAAGTGCAGTACCACTAATTTTTCTCGAAGGGCGGCTACCCGATGAGAACGGCGATAGTTTGGATAGCGGCACGGTGCCGCAGCCTACGCCGTCGTCGGGAACGGAGCCGATGATGACGGGGACTTCGACAACGATGACGGGAAACGGGACTTCGACAACGATGACGGGAACCGGGACTTCGACAACGATGACGGGAACCGGGACTTCGACAACGATGACGGGAACCGGGACTTCGACAACGATGACGGGGACGGGCCCGGACATTTCGATCACCCCGGTGCCGCGGCCACCTGTGACAGTTCCCACGCCTCCCCCAGAGCCACTTTTTGTCGATGGCTTAGTTGTCGCAAATGACGGCAGTAACTATTTAATCGGCAGCTTGTTCAATGACACGATTTCCGGGGGTGCCGGCGACGACACGCTTCTGAGTCGGGACGGAGACGATCTACTCAGGGGCGATGACGGTAACGATTCTCTCAACGGCGGCGCTGGTAAAGATATTGTTGAGGGCGGGCGCGGCAATGACACGGCGCGGGGCGGCAAAGACGATGACTTGGTTTCTGGCGACCAAGGCGATGACGTAGCTTTTGGCGACCAGGGCAACGATCTTGTCTTGGGTTCTGAAGGCAACGACACGCTGTACGGCGGTAAAGGCAATGACTGTCTGCGCGGTGGTGGCGAGGACGACCTGATTTTTGGCGACAAGGGCAATGACAGTGTTTTTGGCGACACGGGTAACGACTGCCTTATAGGTGCTGGGGGCAATGATATTTTGTTGGGCGCAGAGGGCGGGGATGTTATCACTGGCGGTGTTGGTAACGATACTGGTGATGGCGGCGAGGGTGATGACCTGCTCTTCGGGGGCGACGGCAATGATTCTTTTTCTGGAGATGCTGGGGATGATATTCTTTCGGGCGATCGCGGATCGGATACTCTGACAGGAGGCGAGGGATCGGATATCTTTGTTCTCGGTAGGGTGGGCACGTCGCCTGGTGGCAACGGGTTTCTCACTACTGGGGGCCGCGAAATCGGCGATGCTGATGTAATTAGAGATTTTAATCCGGGAGATTCGATCGGTCTAGCTGGAGGTTTGAACTTTACAGAGTTAGAAATTTTCCAAGGTCAAGGCTCGAATTCTAGCAACACGATTATTAGGGACAGGCAAACTGGGGAATTTTTGGCGGTGTTGATCGATGTTCGATCGAACTCGCTAGATGAATCTCGGTTCACTACAGCTCAAATACCGCGCGTAAACGACAATCCCTTCACCATTGAGGGGACAAGTGCTTCTCCGGCACCATCACCGGGGACAAGTGCTTCTCCGACACCATCACCGGGGACAACTCCGGCACCATCACCGGGGACAACTCCGAATCCAACTCCGGCACCATCACCGGGGACAACTCCGAATCCAACTCCGGCACCGAGTCCAAGTCCGGGGACAACTCCGAATCCAACTCCGGCACCGAGTCCAAGTCCGGGGACAACTCCGAATCCAACTCCGGCACCATCACCGGGGACAACTCCGAATCCAACTCCGGCACCGAGTCCAACTCCCCCAACGGGGACATTACCGACACAGGTTCCGAGTCCGAGTCCGAGTCCGACTCCGACTGCCGGCGGGACAACTCCGAGTCCGAGCCCTTCGATCGTCCCGACTCCAACTGCGGCGCCCCCAACTCCTCCGCCTTTGGGTGGCGGGCCGACTCCGCCGAGTTTTACATCTCCGACTCCTAACCAGCCGCCGATCGTGGAAGCGGGCAAGACGGTGACTGGTTTGCAGAATTTGCCTCTGTCTCTGAGCATTTCGGCGCCCAGCGACCCCGAGGGCGATCCACTGTCGATCGCGGTAGTCGGACTTCCCAATCCTACTTTTGGTCAGGTAATTACGGGTACGAGCCCCCTCACGGTGAACCAAAAGTTAACTGTTCAGGATTTACTCGGGCTGAAATTTCAACCTGGAACAAATGTGATCGGGCAAGCCGGTTCTTTCAGCTACAGCGTAGCTGACGACCAAGGCGGCACGGCAGCAGCGTCAGTCGCAATTAACATCAATTCTTTCGATACATCCGTAACTGTTCCAACTCTCCTGCCGCCAATTGTTGTTGATGACGGCATCGTATTTACCAATACGAATAATTTGCTGCCCACTTTTATCGACGTACTGGCGAACGATTCCAGCCCGCAAAAAGGGACGCTCAGCATTATTAATGTCAGCACGCCGCAACTGGGGATAGCTGTAAATCTTGTCTCTCAAGTGCAATTCATCCCCGGCAACGTAGCGGGTACAACTGCTTTCACCTACAGCGTCAGCGACGGATTCGGGACAATTCCGGGAACAGGTACTATCACCGTCCAAATCTTGCCGGCTGATAGCGGGCCTAACAATTTGGTTGGGGGTTCCTTGCCGGACAATTTGAACGGTTTGGCGGGCAGCGATACTATTGACGGTCAAGGTGGCAACGATACGATTAACGGCGATTTGGATAACGACGTGCTCGTAGGGGGTCTCGGCGCAGATACCATGACGGGGGGCGGCGGCAGCAATCAATTCCGCTATACTAGCCCTGCACAAGGTGGGCCTGCCTTTGATGCGGCTTCTTCGGCTGCGATTGATGCTGCGATCGCAGCGGGCGGATACGATGTGATTACTGATTTTAACGGTCTCGGTGTGCCGATCGCCGATCAGTTTAATTTTGCCCCCGGATTCCCCAATCTCAGCAATGGCAGTCAAGTTCTGCTGAATGTGCAGACAACTGTTTCTGCAAATATTTTGGGAGGAAGTGCTTTCTTGTTTGCCTACGATTCCGGCGGCAATACTTACATCATTTATGACGGCAATGGCAATAACCTCACCGGTAGCGATTCTCGCATTTTGGCGAAGTTAAATGGTGTAACTGGGGTGTCTGCTCTTTCGGAATTTGACTTGACGTTTATCTAGGAAGATAAGAGGTTTGAAACCGCAGATTAACGCAGATAAACGCCGATTTTAGTGGCAGTTTATCTGCGTTAATTTGTGTTTATCTGGGGGAAAAAGTAAACCTGATTATATTTATAAAACAATCCCACAAGTGCCAGACAATAGCACCGAACTTTGAGAAAAATCCGAGGTTTGAAACCGCAAATTAAAGCAGATAAACTGCCAACAAAATCGGCGTTTATCTGCTTTAATTTGCGTTCATCTGCCGTAAAAAATTAAATCTGATTTTCGTCAGAAAAAAGTCCCAACAAAGGGCCGAGAATAGCGCCGAAAACAAAGCCACCGGCGTGGGCCCAGTAGGCGACTCCCCCGGATTCCATGCCGACACTTGCCGGGGCATTCAAGGAAGCCAGGCCGCTCAATGCTTGCTGTGCAAACCAAAATCCTAGAAAGAAGAAAGCGGGGACTCTGACGGTGGTAATAAAAATTCCCAAGGGTAGCAGTGTCAGAACTTTGGCTTGGGGATATCTGAGAATGTAAGCTCCCATCACGCCTGCGATCGCGCCGCTAGCACCTAGGGACGGAATGGCAGATGTTGAGGAAAAAAACCACTGAGTTAGTGATGCTAAAACGCCGCAAGTAAGGTAAAATATTATAAATTTGACGTGTCCTAAACGATCTTCTACGTTGTTGCCAAAAATCCACAGAAATAACATATTTCCGGCAATGTGGAGAAAGCCTGCGTGCAGGAATTGGGAGCTAATCAGTGTCGTCCATTCTGGAAAGGGCGAAACTGGCACAGCAACACCACACATATTGCTTAACTGGCAAGGAATTACGGCCCAAGAGTAGAAGAATTGGGTTAATTCTCGATCGCCCAAACTGAGTTCGTACAAAAATACTAATATGTTTGCGGCAACCAGCCCGTAGGTGACGTAGGGAGTGATAGTAATGGGATTTTCATCGCGTAAGGGAACCACAGCCTTTTTTTCCTCATCAAAATATTGGCAACACAGTAGCGCATTTATTGCCCAGGTGTCTCCTGTCTAAAGGAAGAGGGAAGAAGGCAATCGATTTTAGATTTTAGATTTTAGATTTTAGATTTTAGATTAAAGAATTGAAGAAAGTGACTTGACGGATGTATCCGGGGGCTGGTTAATCGATTTTAGATTTTAGATTTTAGATTTTAGATTAAAGAATTGAAGAAAATGACTTGACGGATGTATCCGGGGGCTGGTTATCGGATACTATATTTTTTATTTCTGCACGCATGAATCCGGGGGCTTGTACCGCCCCCCGATGTCGCAAGCTTCCTTCAAACCCCCCGTGTCCCGCTGAAACAAAAATAAAACCCATTTAATAAAACCCTCCACCTTGCAGTTAGTTGAATATCTGCTTTTTAGTGTTGGGTTTTATTTTACCGCCAAGGCGTATATTGTATGATTGCAGATCAAGTTTGTAGTTGCGATATTGGTACGGGTTTTCACGTCTCAACAAAACTACAAACTTATTTATCTCCTTGCTGATTACATTTTTACAGCGGGGCTAGTCGAAGGTTTAGGCGACTTAATTTCCTGGGAAACTGCACGGGCGCGGTAGAGTTTAGCAACGACTTGCTCACACTTGGACAAATCCGATTCTATCTCTGTCAAAATTGCAGTTGATACGGGATCTGTGAACTTCACCCGCAGGTTGTTGATATCGACAACACCGGTTTGCAAGTCACCTAGAGTGCTCCGCAGTAAGAACGTTTCATCGGTTCCTTGCATCGAAGCTTTTAATTTAGCGTATTTGTCAGCAATTTGGGCAGGAATTGAGGGTTTTTCACCGAAATCGTTGAGGCGTTTTTCGAGAGCGAGGATGTGGTTCTGTTTGTTTTGAATCATTTCTCTCAAGAGCGATCGCAAATCGGTATCTTGGGTTTTTTCCGCATAATGTTCAAACGCTTCGCAAGCATAGCGTTCCCCTGCGAGGGCGGTATTCAAACCTTTAACAATGTCCCCTTGTGTCGAGCCTCCCCAACCATTAGCTAATTTCCACCATTCTGCATTTGTGTCAGTTTCTTCTGGCAAACCGACTGCTTTTCCGCCGTAACCGAGGCGAGCCATAATTGCGGTGGTAAATATTGCTAAATCTCCCGGTTGGCGGGAAGTAATCAAGTTGCCGTCAACTACTAAAGCTTCGTTAATGTAGTTAGCTCCGGCATTAATCATGTCTGTTTTTATTGCCAAGAAACCAGTCGCATTTTTGCCTTTCAGCAAGTCGGCTTCAATCAAAACTTGCGGGCCGTGGCAAACAGCAGCGACGATTTTTCCTTGCTCAAATGCTTCTCGTACAAACCTTACTGTGTTGGGATTAGTCCGCATTGTATCGGGAGCCATGCCGCCGGGAATTATCACTGCATCGAATTCTGCTGGCACTGCTTCTGTGGTAGTTCCGTCAGCTTGCTGGGCAACTTTTCCTTGTTTCCCTGCGTACTTTTCGTTTGTGCGCGAACCGAGGACAACTACGTCAAAGTTTGCTTGTTTTAAGGCGTTGTAAGGAACTAGAAATTCCGAATCTTCCACTCCATTTTCGATGAGTATGGCAACTCGTTTGGTGTTGGTGCCGTTATCTGTTGTCATAATCAACTTTCCTCAGATTGTCTTTTCATATAACATTAAGTCATTTATCAGGTTTTTAGCGTCTTGCTAAAGTGATAAATTAGTTGGTTTTAAAAGATATCAGCGTGAGCCTTGAGAGGTATTTTACAGAACTGTCTCAATGCACGTAAGAGGCTCCATTAATGTCGATCGTAGTCCCGGTAGCGTGTGCAGCCAAACCCGACGCTAAAAACGCGATAACATTGGCCACATCTTGAGGAGGAGCGATTTTGCCGATCGGGATATCGCGAATAATATCAGCTTCACCGAACTCCTGAATAAACTGATTAGACATTTCTGTACTGACAAATCCCGGTGCAACTGTAAATGCCAAAATATTATCAGCCGCAAATCCTCTAGCAATGCTGCGAGTTAAAGCAACAATAGCACCTTTAGAAGCGGCGTAGTGCAGATAATTAGGGTCATCGCCGCGAAAAGCAGCGCGACTTGCTATATTAATAATTGTACCGACCCTGCGAGTTTGAAAATGCAGAATAGATTCCCGGCACAAGTCGGCAACTGCCACTAAATTTACTTGTAGAGTTTGCTGCCAAGCTGACGACCAAATATCGAATTTGTCCTCGATACCTGCTGACTGCATAATCCCCGCATTATTAACTAAAATATCAATATGACCCCGCCATTTTAAAGCATCTCGCCACAATATCGAGCCCGCATTTTCTACCATCAAATCGGCTGCCAATAAATAACAGCGATCGCGCCCAACACTTGCTGCTACTGCTTCAGCTTCTTTCTGACTGCGAAAGTAATGCAAAATCACCTCGGCCCCAGCATTAACCAGAGTCCGCACCGTCACTGCACCAATCCCTTTCGAGCCACCAGTTACTAATATTACCTTTCCAGTTAAATCAATCATTTCTGTCTCTCTTTTCTCTTTCTCTGTGGATTTTGCGCCCTCTGCGGTCAATAAAAAAAATCAATCCCCTTCACGCCAAAAATATAATTACTATATGCTACAGCACATTCCATCTAATCTGTATGCTATTGCCTCAACCTGATAGATATCTGCAACACACATCTCCAAAAACTTTCAAATCCTTTTCCATGTGGGTTTCTATTGGAAATAGAGCCACTGCAGAAGGCACTATAGTTTCTTTGCCCTTAAACTCGATAACTACAGTGGATTCGGCAGCAAAGGTCGAATTAACTCCATAATTTTGTCAGAATTGAAATTATTGATATAATCCGTTAGTGCGTTAGACAAACCTGCTTGATAGTCGGGGATTTGTACAATTAATTCGTTCATAACTTCGGTATCGAGATAGTAAGCGGCGTGATACATTTGTTCTAACCACTGAGGGGACATCACAGATATATCTTCTACCGACAGTGTTTCAACCAATAGTTTCTTGTGAGTTTGTTCTACGACTGCGTAGATATATTGCACTCCCAAATATTTAGCGATTTTGTCAAAGATGTCTCTCTGCTGAAATGGCTTGCTTATAAAATCGTTACAGCCAGCCCTAAGAACTTTCTCTCGCTCTTCTTCAAAAACACTGGCAGTTAAAGCGATAATGACAGTTTCTTGGCTCTTAGGGCATTGTCTAATATATTTAATAGCAGTGTAGCCATCCACGATCGGCATTCGCAGATCCATCAGAATCAGGTGCGGCCGCCAGCTTTCCCACAGTGAGAGTGCCTCCACTCCCTGTTTTGCTTCTCTCACCTCAAAACCCACCGAGGTCAAGATCTCAACTAACAAGCGACGATTTTCTTCTAAATCTTCAACAATAAGAATGCGGTAAGTCCGTTGTCCGGCAGCTAAACCAATTACTCTTTGATTAATTAATTCTGGGGGTAAGGACTCTGCTTGAGGTAACTGTACAGGCATCTCAAAAGAAAAAGTGCTACCTCGGTGCAAAGTGCTTTTAACCCGAATTTGACCGCCCATGAGTTTGACGAGTTTTTGACTGATGGCTAAACCAAGCCCACTGCCTTGATTCAAATTATTCCCAGCTTGGGCTTGCACAAATACTTTAAAGAGGCTATCAATTTCTGTGGGCGCAATTCCCACGCCTGTATCCTCAACTTCAAAACATAGGTGGCAGGATGTTTTGTCACTTTGTGTTGTTCTTACTCGTAGGGTGACGCTTCCTTGGTTGGTAAACTTAATCGCATTACCGAGCAGATTGACCAAGACTTGATAGATTTTTTTCTCGTCGCTATGCACGAATCTAGGAATGTTGGGAGCTATATCGAAAATTAGTTGCAATTCTTTAGATTGAACTTTAACTTGGAAAATTTCTTCAATAGAAGCCAGCAAATTTGTCAAATCCAAGTCGGAAAGATTGAGTGTCATCCGTCCGCTCTCTATTTTGGATAAATCTAAAATATCGTTAATCAAATCCAATAAATGTCTACCGCTACGATTGACAATCTGTAAACGTTCTTGAAGAGAAGGAGTCAGATTGCTCTCATAGCTCATCAATTGTGTGAATCCCAAAATTGAGTTGAGGGGGGTGCGGAGTTCGTGGCTCATATTGGCGAGGAAAACAGTCTTGGCTTGGTTTGCTTCATTTGCCTGCTGAAATTCCAACTCAGCTTGTTTGCGATCGCTAATGTCAATTAAATATCCCAAGATTTCTACTGGTGTACCTGAAGGATCTCGAATTAGCCTAAGCTGACCCAGGATCCAGCGATAAACCCCATCGGAGCGACGAAAGCGGTATTCGTGGAAATAAAAATCATTAACGAATACATTTGCTAATCCATTAAGCACTGGTTCTACATCATCGGGGTGTAAGTGATTCACCCAAAATTTAGAATCTTCTAAAAACTCTCTGCTTTCGTAGCCCAATATATCTTTGATATTTTCGCTGATGAACGTTGCTCCATAATCGCCAGCAGGTTTACTGCTAAAAATGACCACGGGGCTGTAGTTGAGAAGAAAGTTGAGGCGATTTGTGGTAGCTTGCAAGGCTTGCTCAGCCAGTTTTAGCTCTGTTGCGTCCTCCTGAACCGCAACATATACAGTTCCGTATTCAGGATGCTCAAACCTGGATGTATGAACTCTGCACCAAAAGAGACTTCCATCTTTCTTTTTATTGTGGACTTCATATTTCGCTTCCCCGGTCAGTTCAATTTGAGTGACGATATCTAGAACGGTTACGTCTGGTGTAAAATTTGTATTGACATAATTCAAGACACCAAGGGGTTGACCTGCGAGTTCGCCCTCTGTGTAGCGAAACATAGCGTCAAAGGTAGGATTAGTGTAGACGATAATGAGGTCAGAGGCTTTAATTAAACACACTCCTCCTGCCATGTTATTCATGATAACGCTTTGAAGTTCTAGTGTTTCTTGAGCTGCTTTTCGAGCAGTAATTTCTTGAATTTGAGAAATAAAATGTAGTGGGTTACCCTGTTCATCTTGTACTAACGATCCATTAAGAATAATCCAAATAATA
Source organism: Microcoleus sp. Pol14D4 (assembly GCF_036701245.1). NCBI lineage: Bacteria > Bacillati > Cyanobacteriota > Cyanophyceae > Oscillatoriales > Microcoleaceae > Microcoleus > Microcoleus sp. Pol14D4. Next base: position 79,496 of record NZ_JAUBQM010000010.1, on the reverse strand, counting down.
TGTCCTTGTTTATGGAAATACCGTTTTTCCATTTGGTAGGTGGAAATGGTTCCTGCTAATAGTTGATGTGCATAACTAAGATCCCCGTCTAAATCGTCAGGATGGGTAATGTCTTGGAAAGTTAACGCTAATAACTCTTCTGAGGAGTAGCCAAGAATCTGACATAAGGCAGGATTGACTTTAATCCAGTGCCCATCAAGTGAAACGATCGCCATCCCGATAGAGGCATCTTCAAACGCATGGCGAAACTGCTCTTCACTGTTTCGTAAAGCCATCTCTATTTGTTTGCGATTTATTTCAGCTCGTTTGCGCTCTGTGATGTCGCGTTTAATTACAGAACACCCAATAATTATGCCTTTTGCGTCCTTCAGAGGTGATATGGTACAAGATATGTGGATAAGCTGTCCATCTTTGCGGACACGCACGGTTTCATAGTTTTCAATCGTTTCTCCTTGTCGAATCGTTTCTAGGATTTTTTGTTCTTCGTGGCTAAGATTGGATGGAATTAGAATGAGGATAGATTGTCCTATGATTTCTTCAGCCTTGTAGCCAAAGATTTTTTCTGCTGCATTGTTCCAGCTTAAAATGATGCCGTCTAATGACTTGCTAATAACTGCCTCACCAGAGTATTCCACAATCGCTGCCATGTGAGCCAGTGATGCTTCTACTTGCTTGCGATCGCTAATATCGCGCAGAATAACAGTAAATACCGTTTCGTCTCCTATTTCCAGCCTAGAAATAGAGGCTTCAGCCGAAAAAAGCGTTCCATCTCGACGACGACCTAAAATCTCGCCTCGTTCTCCCATTCTTCGCGCTCTGGTAGAAGAGTGTGCAAATTGTTTGATATGCTGCGAATGTGCATCTCTAAAGTGCTCTGGCAGCAGTAAATTCAGTGGCTTGCCTAAAATCTCCTCAATTTTATAGCCAAACATCTTTTCTGCCCCTTGATTAAACAGGGTAATGCGTTGAGTGCGATCGATGGAAATAATTGCATCATTGGCGATTTCTAGAATTCCCGCAAAACGAGCCTGCGATTTTTGTAAAGCATCTGTTCGTTCAGCCACCAGAATTTCTAAGGTTTCGTTAAGTTTTTTAATTTCTTTTTCGGCTTGTTGGCGCTTGTAATCTATCTGGTTCAAAAAGCGAGCCGTCCCCAAGATGAGAATTGAGAACGTGAAAACCATAACAGTTGAACGCAATGTATAGCCAAAATTAGCGTTATACCAGCCTAAATTTTGTCCCTGAAGAGTCAACCAGTTCAGTGTGACTGGAAAGATTGTCGCCCAAGGCAGCAACCACCGAACCATGACTCCGCCAACTAGGGGACTGGTTACTACTTGCATTAATCCTTCTTTGGGGCGGAGCCATAAAATTCCTCCATAGAGGATGAAAAAGGTGGCGATCGTGTTTAGGGATTGAGCCGTCGTAATTGTGACCAACCGTCCAAGAATATCGACATTGAATAGGTATCCAAATAAAGCTAGTAGAGAAATTAAAGCTGCAACACTACTAAAAATCTGAGCCAACCAAGTGTCCCGTTGGGAATTTTGCCCTAACAGTAACAGTGCTAGTCCCATCAACACAAAATTTAGGGCAGTATTTACTCCCATTCTTCCCGGATCGGGAGTCGCTGAAGACACGAAATCTGGGAAAAGCCACTTATCAATACCCAGCTTCCCACCAAAAATATACTGGCTCAGCGTCAGCAAACCGATGATGATTATGAATCCTGCCATCCCTTGAGCGATGCGATCGTGCAGTCGGGTTCTTTGGTACTGCAACAATCTCAAAGACACTCCAGCCAGCAAAAAGCAAATTGCCGTGTTTGCTTTCATGGTCGAAGTCATGCCGGGAAAACCACTTTTGAGTAGGGAGATGTCAAACTGCCAACCCAGCAGCACTAGACATCCGCTCGCAAAGACGAGTAGACTTGCCATGTGAGAAATGCGCTTGTTCATAAATCGGCTGCTTGGGTTGAAACACTCTTCTTCTGATGTTAGGCGAAGCGAAGAAGAGTAACCACGGGGGGCTGCCTCTAACCGAACTATTCAGATTTTGTATGGTTGCGCCCCCTTGCCAGCCCCATATATCGGGGATCGCAGGACTTCTTTGTGGGTAAAGTGACTTTTTTAACCGAATAATTAAACTATACTATTTGTGCATATGTTTATATTCCTCTAGCAGGAAACTAGGGAAATGAGTATGATTGTCGATAGAACTAGCGATAGGGTTAGCGATCGAGCTACAAACTACCGAGGCAATATTTTAATTGTTGACGATCTGCCTGATAATTTGCGTCTGCTCAGGGATACTTTGAGGGAAGAGGGTTATAAAGTTCGCAGTGCTATAACAGGGGCAATGGCTCTTCGAGCCGCCCAATCGCCATCGACAGAGCTAATTTTACTCGACATTAAATTGCCAGATATTGATGGTTATGAAGTTTGTAAACAATTAAAATCTGACCCTGGCACAGCCGACATTCCAATTATTTTTTTGAGTGCGCTCAATGAAACTTTTAATAAGGTGCAAGGGCTGGCTGCAGGGGGGGTAGATTATATTGCTAAGCCATTTCAAGTAGAAGAAGTATTAGCTCGTGTCGAAACCCACCTAACTATCGGAAGGCTGCAACAAAGACTCCAAAAGCAGAATATACGTCTGTTGAAAGAAATTGAAGAACGGCAACGTCTCGAAGAGTCTCTATTTGCCGAAAAAGAATTGGCTCAAGTGACACTGCAATCAATTGGCGATGGGGTCATTACTACAGATGCCCAAGGTAATGTGAGATATTTCAATCCTATAGCTGAGCGACTGACAGGCTGGAAGACTCATGAGGTTCAAGGAGTTCCTTTCTCTACAGTCTTCCTAATTGTCGATCAAGTAACGCGAGAGCCAGTAGAGAATCCTATAGACAAGGCTCTATTAGAGGAGCAAATTGTGGGCTTAGCTAACAATACTATTTTGATTGCCCATGATGGAACAGAGTATCCCATTGCTGACTCGGCAGCACCGATTCGAGACCGCCAAGGTCAAATTATCGGGGCAGTCATCGTCTTTCATGATGTTACTGAATCGCGCTATCTCACCCGTCAACTCTCTTGGGAAGCCAGTCACGATGCCCTAACTGGGTTAATCAACCGTCGAAGATTTGAGCAACATTTAGTTGAGGCGATCGCCTCTGTTAAAGATAGCAATCACCAGCACGCTCTCTGTTATTTAGATTTAGATCAGTTCAAAGTCGTTAACGATACCGTAGGTCATATTGCTGGCGATGAACTACTGCGCCAAATCACCGCACTTATTCAACAGGGAGTCCGTGCTCATGATATGCTGGCTCGCTTGGGAGGTGATGAATTTGGTATTTTGCTCACTCAATGTTCGCTCTCTCAAGCAACTCAGATTGCGGAAAACCTCAAAGACCTAGTACATCAGTTTCGGTTTATTTGGAATGGCAAAACCTTTATCATCGGAGTCAGTATTGGAGTTGTTGCTATTGACCAAACAAGCCAAGATTTGAGGGAGCTTTTGGGAGCGGCTGATGCAGCTTGTTATGCCGCCAAAGCCAGAGGACGCAACTGTGTTCATATTTATAGTCTAGATGATAGCGAACTAATTAAACAACGTGGTGAGAGGCAGTTGATTTCCCAAATCAGCCGAGCCCTGGAAACCAATCGTTTTTGTCTCTACTACCAAAAGATTGTCTCTATTACCTCTAAACCATTAGTAGAGCATTATGAGATTTTGATTAGAATGCTGGACGAAAATGGCAAAATAGTATCTCCAGCTCAGTTTATTCCCGCCGCCGAGCGTTACGGGTTGATAACCGAAATCGATTGTTGGGTCATCGAAAAATTTTTCTCGAACTATCACAAATTGCCGGAAAAAGATGCTCTCAGTCAAGGGTTGTATACGATCAATCTTTCTGGGGCTAGCATTAGTAACAATCAGTTTCTGATGTTTTTAATTGAACAATTTTCTCGTTACCAAGTCCCCCCACAGACCATTGGTTTTGAAATCACGGAAACCGCAGCGATCGCAAACTTTGAGCAAGCCAGATATTTCATGAGCGAACTCAAAAAGATTGGCTGTTGCTTTGCTTTAGATGATTTTGGCAGTGGGTTGAGTTCCTTTGCATATCTGATAAATTTACCAGTTGATTATCTAAAAATAGATGGCGCTTTTGTCAAGAATATTAGTCATAATTTGATTTCTGAAGCGCTGGTTGAAGGGTTTAATCGTATTGCCCATGCGATGAATCTTGAAACTATAGCTGAGTTTGTTGAAGACGAGACTATCTTAGAAAAATTGCGAGAGATTGGAGTAGATTATGCTCAGGGTTATGGGATCGCCCGCCCCGTCCCTATTAATTTTAATCGCTAGCCATCGCACTGGCCAGCGAACCTATTGCCTCACGCCTGCGTCGTGTCTGGAGGCCTCCAAGAGTCGATCGCCCGCTGCTACAAGGCTGGCTCAATTTACTGTGTCACATTTAGATCGAATGTGCTGTAATTGTAAAGGATTGAGTGTTCTATTGGAAATAAACCGGAAAATTTGCCATGAAAGCAGTTGCGTTCGATCGCTACGGTTCAGCCGAGGAATTGCAGTACCGAGAGTTAGAAAAGCCGATCGCCAAATCCAACGAATTGTTAGTGCGAGTTCGCGCTAGCAGTGTCAATCCCGTAGACTGGAAAATCCGGCAAGGACACCTGCAACTATTAACAGGATATAACTTTCCTCGAATAGTCGGTTCTGACATATCGGGAGTTGTCGTGGAAGTCGGCCGGGAAGTCACCAAATTTCAACCCGGAGATGAAGTTTATACTTTCTTAAATCCCATCAATGGGGGTGCTTGCGCCGAATACGCGGCCGTGCCAGAATCCGATGCAGCAATTAAACCGAAAAACATCACTCATGCAGAAGCAGCAGCAGTACCGATCGCAGGTTTAACTGCTTTGCAATCGCTCAGGGATTTGGGTCAAATCCAAGCAGGAAACAAAGTATTGATTAACGGCGCTTCCGGCGGAGTCGGCACTTTTTCCGTGCAAGTTGCGAAAGCAATGAATGCGGAAGTAACGGGAGTTTGCAGTGCAAAAAATAGAGAATTGGTCAAGAGTTTGGGAGCAGATTTTGTCCTGGATTACGAGGAAGTTGACTTTACTCAACAAACAGATAAATATGATATAATTTTAGATGCTGTCGGGAAAAGAACATTTGCTGAATGCGAAAAAGTGCTGCAACCAGAGGGAGTTTATATCTCGACTTTGCCAAGTTTCGAGAACCTCGCACCGATGTTAACAAGCTGGTTTATATCGGGTAAAAAAGCTAAATTCATTCTAGCCAATGCCAACCCCAGCGATTTAGAGGCTTTGCGGGAGTTAATAGAATCCGATAAAGTTGAGCCGATTGTCGATCGCACTTACAGCTTACAAGAAGTAGCAGCAGCCCACGCTTACAGCGAAACGGGCCGCGCGATCGGCAAAATTGCGATCGTGATTGAATAAGGAAGGCACTACACGGATTTTGACACGGCTACACGGATTAATGAGTGATCGTTCCTTCTGCTGCTGAAGTCAGAATAAAGAATGAAGAAGGAAGTCGGAGCAAATATGAAATAACTATTCTCAATTTCCAATTTCCAATTAATTACAAATTTCCAATTACCCATTACCAATTACCCATTCCCTATGACTGCTCCCTCAAACTTGGAGACATCCGAACAAGGTTCCGACAACAATCTCGAAGCAATTAGCCAGGAAAATAGCATTGCACCAATCGCAGGCGGTGCAATGGGTTCCCGCAATTTAGAAAACGAATTTCTCGACGAACTTCCTGACGAAGTTGAAATGTCTTTATTCGAGCATTTAGAAGAATTGCGTCAGCGACTTTTCTACTCGCTAATTGCAGTAGTAATCGCTGTAATCGGTTGCTTTTTCACAGTTAAACCCATCGTGCAACTGCTAGAAGTACCGGCCGGCCCCGTCAAGTTTCTGCAACTAGCTCCCGGCGAGTATTTCTTTGTTTCTATCGAAGTAGCCGGATACAGCGGTTTGCTCATCGCCAGTCCGTTTATTTTTTACCAGATAGCGCTGTTTGTTCTCCCCGGCTTGACTCGCAAAGAACGCAGGTTGCTCGGGCCGGTGTTTTTCGGTTCGAGTTTCCTATTTTTGGGCGGGTTAGTCTTTGCTTACATCGCTCTGATTCCGGCGGCGCTCAACTTCTTTGTTAGCTATGGGGCGGATGTTGTAGAGCAGTTGTGGTCGATCGACAAATACTTTAAATTTGTGCTGCTGTTAATGTTCAGCACCGGCTTAGCTTTTCAAATCCCGATTGTCCAAGTATTGCTCGGCGTTTTGGGCATAGTTTCTTCCAACCAAATGCTCTCCGGCTGGCGGTATGTAGTCTTGGGAGCCGCAGTTTTGGGAGCGGTTTTAACGCCTTCTACTGACCCTTTAACGCAAAGTCTTTTAGGAGGTGCGGTGCTGAGCTTGTATTTTGGCGGGGTTGGTTTGGTAAAGCTTTTAGGACGATGAGAATTAAGAATAGCAGACAATGTAAAAGTTACCGAACATCTGAAGTTGCTAACATTGTCTGCTATTTTTAGCCGAGATTGGGATTGTTGTCAACTTATCTTAAAAACATCGCTTCAGCTATTTTGAGGGCGAATTCCCTATTTACTTAAGTAAGCTTATGAAAATTGTGTAAAGCTAAGCTTCTCAGCTATTTGAGTAAGTTGATTGTTTTATCTGATAATCTTTGCTGATTTAGTATCTGTTTGATAAGTATTTTATATAAAATATAAAATACACATTAGCAAAGTTTAGTGTTAGGTGCCTGGGTCAAGGTTTTGAGCCTTAATTTACACTATTTTTTAGGCGATCGGTCTGGCAATCATAAGTTATTTTAATAATTGAGTTTTTAAGGTTTACATGAAGATGTGACACGAGCCGATCCTGAGTATTCGACTTAGAGATAACATACCAACACAGTGAAATTACTGAACAAGAACGTAAAAATTCAGCAAGAGAGTCAACCTGGCTCACTGAAGTCTAGCTATATCTTTTGAGTTTCCTGGCTGCCTAAGATAGGAGACTTGTTGGTTTTTTGGGTGGATTTTTTAGTAAGTTCATTTGAAAAATCCACACTTTAGATTTTTACCTTTTTGACGGTTTCAGTTTCTTAATCTCAATCGCAAATTAAATATATGGCAACAACAACTGGCACTCCGGGCCCTGACTTCTTCGTCGAGCCTCCCGATAGCACTGATAGCGATGACACCATCTCTGGCGAAGCTGGCAATGACTGGCTCTGGGGCCTGAGTGGCAATGACTCGATCTTGGGCGGGAGTGGCAATGACTGGCTCCGGGGCAACGATGGCAATGACTCGCTCTGGGGCGGGAGTGACCATGACTCGCTCTTGGGCGAGGCTGGCAATGACTCGCTCTGGGGCGGGAGTGGCCATGACTCGCTCAATGGCGGGAGTGGCAATGACTGGCTCCGGGGCGAGGCTGGCAATGACTCGCTCAATGGCGACGATGGCATCGACACAGTATCTTACAGCGATGCGAGCACTGGTATCAATCTTCAGTTAGACGATCTCCGCAAATGGTACGGTCAAGGGTACTATTATGAGTTTGCCAGGACTACCGATGGATTGGGCGGTGTAGACTCGCTTTCGGGCATTGAAGTCGTTATCGGTTCTAACTTCAACGACACCTTACTTGGCAAGAGGTACAATAATGAAACGCTCTTGGGCGGACGCGGTAATGACTCTTTGTGGGGTAACGGCAATGACTTGCTCAATGGCGGCGATGGCATCGACACAGTATCTTACAGCGATGAGGACATAAGAACTGGTATCAATCTTCAGTTAGGCGAAGTCGGCGACGGTTCTGGGTTAGGCAGGGCTACTGGGCGCTTTACTATCGTTACTGGGGGGCTACGTTCCAGTTCTCAATTATCAGACTTTGTAGACTCGCTTTCGGGCATTGAAGTCGTTATCGGTTCTAACGGAGACGACACCCTAGTTGGCGGGAGCGACAATGAAACGCTCTTGGGCAAGGGCGGTAATGACTCTTTGTCGGGTCGTGCCGGCAATGACTTGCTCATTGGCGGCGATGGCACCGACACAGTATCTTACAGTGTTGGAGGAACTGGCGTCTATCTACAGTTGGGGGCAGTCGGCGACGGATCTGGGTTAGGTCGGGCTTCGGACGGGCAGGGCGGCATAGACTCGCTCTCCGGCATCGAAGTAGCGATAGGTTCTAGGTATAACGATACTCTGCTTGGTGGAGAGGGCAGCGAAACGCTGATTGGGGGGGCGGGCGACGACTTATTGTTTGGCTTGAGCGGTAATGACTACCTGGTTGGTGGTAAGGGGGCTGACAAGTTTAGGCTTTGGAGGAGTTCTGGAATAGATACTGTTGCTGACTTCAAACAAGGTGAAGATAAACTTTTGGTACGTTCTCGCGCTCCGTTTGCAGACATAATTTCTGAGTCTGTGATTAATGGTTCAGATACCGAGATTCGTCAGAATGGCCAAATCATCGGAATTCTGAAGGGAGTTCAAATCACAATCACCGCCAGTGATTTGATTACGGGGTGATTGTATTGTCTGCGTCGAACTGCGTTAATCTGCGGTTAAGAATTCCATATTATTCTGCCTGCTGCTTCGGCAAAATATACCGCAGATAAACACAGCACAAAAATATATCGACTCGCCATAAAAATATAGAGACGCGATCGCCCGCGCCTCTATAATTACTAAAAGTTAAAATTCCACACCAAAGTTTTGTCAAAACTTTGACTACATTCGGAACTGTTCGACTTCGGGAGTATAGCCGATCGGCAAAACGTAATCCAGATTCTCGTGGGGACGAGCAATTATGTGATACGATAGCAACTTTCCGCCATCGACCTTTTTAACTGATTCAATTCCAGCAGCAACGGCTGCTTGCACTTCAGAAACATCTCCTCGCACTATAATTGTCCAGTAGGCGCGGGTTATTTTCTCATAGCGAACTAAAGTAACACGGGCTGCTTTCACCATTGAGTCCGCAACTTCTACTGCAGCGGGAAATCCTAAGACTTCAACCATTCCCAGTGCAACACCCATTACAACATTCTCCTAAATTTCACAAGATATCTGACCTTCATTGTATGTGAAATTGTTGACAGAAATTGGTTCCGATGATTTTGGTAAGCTAGAAGTGCGATCGCCCAAAATTAAAAAAGCCCCTAAAAAAGCCCCAGAAACTGTTGCGGCATTTAAATCCCACAGTTGGCGGCGCGCAGCAAAGCCCGCCACACAAGACTTTGAATCAAAACACCCGTGCAAATTAGATGCGCCACAGCTTAGTTTCTCACCAGCGGCAAGTCGTATGACAAGCTCGCCGATCGATTTTCGGGACTTTGGGATCAACTAATCCAGCCGCGGCGCGACACAAAACTTTAGGGAACTCCCCCAGATCCCGGTTGTGGAGTCAATCTAAAATCTAAAATCTAAAATCTAAAATCGACTGACTGATTCAAAACTCGTCTAGCAACCACTCCGAGGCTCTTTCACCCAAATCTAGAGGAACGCTGACAGCTTTGCCCAAACGGGGGCGATCGCGAGTAGTTACGATATATTCTCTCACCTGTTCTGTACTCCCCCAACCGTTGAGATAATTGGCCACCGCATCCAAATGCTCGAAATAATCAGCCTCCGTCATCGGAAAAGATGCCTGTTCTAGATATTTCCACATAACTTGCACAAAAATCTTGCCCCGCGTTCGCCGCAATCTGATATCGTAAGACTTTCCCCATTTTTCTAGCAGTAGCTGGTGTAAATCCTTGCCCGTCATGGTTGCTCCTGAGTTAATCCATTAAACAATAAAAGACAAAGTTCAAAAAATGTAATAATACTCTAATAAAGGCTGGAAGGCGCATTCTTAAAAGGAATTTTGGCGGCCTAAAATTTGTGCGAGCAGATTAACGGCAATTATCCCAGTTGTCTGCACGTACAGGTTCGCTAACAGCTAACAGCTAACAAACAAACGTAACTTAAAACCGTAAAGGCAGGTCATGGCTCAATCTTCTGCTGGAAATCCCGATGTTCCCGATATGGGGCGTCGCCAATTTATGAATTTGCTGACGTTCGGTACAGTCACAGGTGTGGCACTGGGCGCACTCTATCCCGTTGTCCAATATTTTGTTCCTCCGGCGAGTGGGGCAGTTGGCGGCGGAGTGACAGCTAAAGATGCTTTGGGTAACGACATCATCGTTAGCGAATACTTGACTTCGCACCCTGCGGGCGATCGCACCTTAGCCCAAGGTCTCAAAGGCGACCCCACTTATCTTGTGGTGAAAGAAGACCAATCTATCGCCGACTACGGCATCAATGCAGTTTGCACTCACTTGGGTTGCGTCGTGCCTTGGAATGTTAGCGAAAACAAGTTTATCTGTCCTTGCCACGGTTCTCAATACAACAATGAGGGCAAAGTGGTGCGCGGCCCAGCGCCTTTGTCTCTAGCCCTGGCCCACGCCACTGTCGCAGATGACAAGATCGCTCTTACCCCTTGGAAAGAAACAGATTTCCGCACCGGCGAAGCACCTTGGTGGTCTTAGTTGTTAGTCATTAGTTAGTAGTTAGTGGTTAGTAGCTAGTGGTTAGTGGTTAGTAGTTAGTAGTTAGTGGTTAGTAGTTTCTAATAACCAATAACAAATAACCAATAACAAATAACCAATAACAAATAACCAATAACAAATAACCAATAACAAATAACCAATGACCAATGACCAATGACCAATGACCAATGACTAAATTGTCTGACCTTTGAGATTGAATACTCTAATGCCACAAACTAATTTATCTGCGATATTTCGCCGCAGTGCCAGGACGATCGCGAAAACAGCCTTAATTGCGATCGCAGCCACAGCATTTTTCCTCACCAGCGACATCGCACTTCCCCAAGCAGCATTTGCTTACCCTTTCTGGGCTCAGCAAACTGCCCCCGCTACTCCCCGCGAAGCAACAGGCCGGATTGTTTGCGCTAACTGTCACCTCGGTGCAAAACCGACTGAAGTTGAAGTACCGCAATCTGTTTTGCCAGATACGGTGTTTGAAGCTATTGTCAAAGTTCCCTACGATACTAACGTTCAACAAGTTGGCGGCGACGGCAGCAAAAGCGGCTTGAATGTAGGCGCTGTAGTGATGTTGCCCGAGGGTTTCAAAATTGCTCCCGCTGACAGAATTCCCGAAGAAATGAAGGAAAAAGTCGGCGATCTTTACTTCCAACCTTACAGCGAAACCCAAGAAAATATTGTTTTAGTGGGTCCAGTACCGGGAGAACAGTATAAAGAATTGGTATTCCCAGTTTTGTCGCCGAATCCAGAAACTGACAAGTCCGTTCACTACGGCAAATACCAAATTTATGTTGGTGGCAACCGCGGCCGCGGTCAGGTTTATCCAACTGGCGAAAAGAGCAATAATACTGTTTACAATGCTTCGGTAGCTGGCACCATTTCTAAGATTGCTCAACCTGAAGATGGCGGTTATCAAGTGACAATTCAACCTGCAGAAGGTGCAGCCGTTGTTGATACGATTCCGGCCGGTCCAGAACTGATTGTTTCCGAAGGACAAACAGTTGCAGCAGGCGAACTTTTGACCAACAATCCTAATGTGGGTGGCTTCGGTCAAAAAGACGTGGAGATTGTGCTGCAAAGTGCAGGTCGAGTTAAAGGATTGATGGCTTTCGTGGCTATAACCATGCTGGCTCAAATCATGCTGGTTCTCAAGAAGAAACAGGTCGAAAAAGTTCAAGCTGCTGAAATGAATTTCTAAACGCGGCTGTAATTAGTTGGGTAAGGTGTTCTATGCACACCCAACTATTAGGTAAGTAGGGCGGGTATTCCCCGCCTTATTCTTTGATAAATAACCAGTAAAATAATGTTAATTGATGAGAAGATAGTTGAAGTAGGCCCGCTGCAATGGTTTTATCGGGAAACAAATCCGGTTAACGAAACTGGTAAACCGCCCGTACTGCTGCTGCACGGTTTGCCGTCCCAGAGTTTTACCTGGACTGTAATGATGCCGGATTTGGCGGCACAGGGATTTAGATCGATCGCCCCCGATTGGGTGGGTTACGGGCGATCGACAAAACCAGACAAGCGCGACTTTGCCTACACTCCCGATGCTTTTGTTGACGCCCTCGCTGGCTTTATTCAAGCTATAGAATTAGACCGATTTTACCTCGTTGTCCAAGGATTTTTAGCTTCAGCCGGCATTCAATACGCTTTACGCAATCCCGATAAAATTGAGCGTTTAGCCATCATCAATACACCAGTTTCAGCAGATATCAAATTGCCTTGGAAAATGCAGCAGTTGGGGCTGCCTTTTATTGGCGACATGATGACGCAAGACCCGCTTTTGGTTGACAGAACTCTCGAAGGTGGCAGCCGCCAGACAATCTCAGATAAGGATTTAGATGTTTACCGCCGCCCGTTTTTGAAGAGTTCGGATGCAGGTCGATCGCTGATGAATACAGTCCGCAATATTCAATTGCCGCAATCAATGGCCGAAATTGAATCCGGCTTGAAAGGATGGACTCGACCAACTTTATTTGTCTGGGGTTTGACAGATCCTTGGCTGAGTGTTGAACCAGTTCAAAAGCTAGTGGGTTCCCTGCAAAATGCAGAGTTAGTTACACTGGAAGAAGCGGGGCATTATCCTCAAGAACATTGGTCAGAAAAAGTTGGCAATGCTGCGATCACTTTTCTGCGCCGCCAGGAGGTAAAATAATATTTTGTACATAACTCTCGGTGCTAGGTCAGTGAACCAGCTCCTCGCCGAGCTGCATTCCCAGGCAGAGCCTGAGAACGAGAAATCTAAAATCTAAAATCTAAAATCGATATGACTCGTCCCCGTTCAATTTTTGCCTTGATGATGGCGTTTTTGATGGCATTTCTGGTTAGTTGCAGCAGTGTCGAAGCAAAAGTTCCAACGACTTACACAGCAGCCCAGACCCAGCAAATTCAGCGCTATGTTCCTTCTTTGACAGAGTTCCGATCGCGCATGGATAAACTGGGAAGCTTAATTCAAAAACGGAATTGGGTTGATACCAGAACTTACATTCACGGGCCTCTAGGCGACTTGCGAAACACCATGAAAACCGTCTCTGCGAGTTTGTTGCCTAGTTCTCAACAACAAGCGGTTGATTTAACTAAGAGTTTGTTTACGGAGTTGGTTAACATCGATCTTGCTGCTAAAGAGCTTGACTATGCAAAAGTCACGGCCAGCTATCAAAAAGCTGTCAATGATTTCGATACCTTCTTGCAGCTAATTCCTAAAGCTTAATAGCTTTAGGGGTTTGTAGGCTTGGCAGTTGATGGGTGTCAAATTAAGACTGAAACCCATAATAAATATCGCTTGTAGTCGAGTCTATATCCCCCCTAGCCCCCCTTATTAAGGGGGGGACAAGAGTATTCAAACTCCACCTTAAAAAAGGGGGGCAGAGCATTCAAAGTCCCCTTTTTTAAGGGGGATTTAGGGGGGTCGAAACTTCGAGACAAACGATAAAAACAGAGGATTTTACTGTTAATTAGACACGCTTTGCGCTCAGAACCCTACAAAAAACTTATATCAAATCTAAAATCTAAAATCTAAAATCTAAAATTTAATGGTTCGTGTTGCAATTATTGGATGTGGTATTGTTGGAGCGTCGATCGCCTTTGAACTAAGTCAATTTCCCGAACTGAAAGTTACTGTGTTCGACAAACAGCCGCCGGGCCAAGGTTCTACTGGCGCAGCACTCGGTGTTTTGATGGGAGTTATCAGCCACAAAATTAAGGGCAGAAATTGGCAGTTGAGGGAAACCAGCCTTCAGCACTACGAAACTTTGATTCCCGAATTGGAAGCAGTTACGGGGCGAAAAATTCCTTTTAACAAACAAGGAATTTTAATGCTTTGTTCCGAGGGAGAGGATTTAATTAAGTGGGAAAATTTGATAGCAACTCGCCGTTATCAAGGTTGGCAATTGGAACTTTGGGATGTGGAACGAGTGCGCGATTGCTGCCCTCATCTCTATTTAAACGATCGCATTATTGCTGCAATTTATTCGCCTCAAGACCGGCAAGTCGATCCGACGGCGCTAACTTTGGCTTTGGTTGATGCTGCTGAACGAAAGGGGGCGATTTTTGAGTTTGGCGTGCCCGTTGAAGCAGCGGAGATTGCTGCTAGTTGGGAGTTCGATCGGCTAATTGTGGCGGCTGGTTTGGGTTCTGCTGCTGTGACTGCATCGTTAAATCAGTTGGTTGACATTCGCCCGGTGTTGGGACAAGCGCTGCATTTGCGATCGGCCAAGCCTTTAGGAAACCCTGATTTTACGCCAGTTATTACTTGCGATGACGTTCACATTGTGCCTTTGGGCGATCGGGAATTTTGGGTGGGGGCGACAGTGGAGTTTTCCGAAAATGGCGGGGAAATTCAGGCGAACGCTGATATGTTGGCGCAAGTGATGGCGAGGGCGAGATCACTTTGTCCGGCCTTAGCAGAAGCTGAAATCATCAGGAAATGGTCGGGATTGCGCCCGCGGCCGGAAGGACGACCGGCCCCAATTATCGAGACGCTTCCCGGTAACGATCGCGTTCTCATCGCCAGCGGCCACTATCGCAACGGTGTTCTGCTGGCCCCTGCAACAGCGCGATCGATTCGAGAAATGATTTTGCAATAATTAACAAATGTTAATACAATCAAGATAGCCATTCATATCTTACATCTAAATATGTCCGACAAACCTTTAGGTAAACCCCGCTCTTTGTGGCGAGTAATTTTGCTGTCTGGAGTCAGCTTGCTGCTATATTACGGATGGTACAAATGGATTATTCAAGAAGAATTGCGTCGCTATAACGGCAGCGGTTGGTCAGGAACCCTTTGCTTGCTTCCCTTTGTTTTAGGAGTAGCCGTCCCCCAAGCTTTGCGGATATTCGACCCTGACGTTCCCGGATGGTTTGGTTGGTTTTCCTTGCTGGGTATTGCTTGGATTTACATCGTGCAGTTCAAACTTTACAAGACAGTTAATGAATTGTACCGCCAAGAAGGAATCAAAGAACCGCTAACCGTTTGGTGGATTTTTGTACCCGGTTTAAATTTAGTTGTCGGCTTGCGACAAATTCACTTTTTGAGCTTGTTTTGGGCGAGACAACAGGGAATAGAAATTAAGGATAACTTAGCCGAAAGCATTCCTTTCCTCTCAGCTAACGCTTAAGGGGAAACTTTTTACACTGATATCATAAGTTTGTAGGATGCGCCAGTAATCATAGCTCGATTTTCCAATCATTTAGCTGACGGACGCACCCTACAAGTTTATACTAAGAGTAAAAAGTGGTTTGACGCACGAATTATGGCGCTAAGATTCGCCTCAGCCACATTAGATCGTTAGGTTCTGCATCCATAACTGAATCACCAGAACCGATTTGGCAAATCCGCAAGAATGAGTTTGAGTTCCGGTTCGTTAACCCGCTTAATTGCTTTAGGAATACTTACCCACTGCCGCTTTCTCTTGCTAGCTTCCGGCCAAATTTCCAGAACTGCTTGCACTTTCATTAAAAATACTCCTACCTGACAAATATAGCCGGACTTTTGATACTCGTAAGTTCCCAGCAAATCCGGGAACACTTTACCCAACAAACCTGCTTCTTCCCAAGCTTCCTTGGCGGCGGAATCTTGGGGAGTCATATCAGGTTCAATTAATCCTTTGGGAATCACCCAGCGCTTGCTAGCCGAAGAAGTAATCACCATTACTTCAATTTGTCCGTCTTGAATGCGATAGGGAATTACCCCAGATTGCTCAATCAGTAAAGCGGTTTTTATACTCATTATTTATGCAATATGTCTGGGTGCAAAAGCTGCTGCAACCTCATTAACTGTTTACACTAAAAAATAAACATTGCATCCCGATCCTAGATGAGTCCCTATTTTAGAGAAGAACAAAGTGAGGAATAGAGATATTTGGCTTTTAGAGTTTGTGGAAAGTAGCAAATTTAAATGCACTCCCGCTGAACAACAATAATATTATTATAATAACTAGGCGTCATCCTCTACCGACAAGCAGATAAAAGCCGATCGCCAATATCTGCCTTTATCTGCGTTGGGAGGATTTTACACCGAATCTTTCTTCGCCTTAGCCTCCAAATTTTCCATCCGACTCCTCAAATCTTGATTCTCCTTTTTCACCTGGTCTAATTCCTCCCGCAACTGCTTTACCGCTGCATCAGAACCAGCATTTTTCTGCACTCTTTGCACAGCTTCATCAGCCATGCGGCGGACGCGGCCATCGGGGGTTTGGTCAGCTAAAGAACGCAAAATGCGAATTGCTTTGCGAGTTTGCATTTGTCCTAGGCCCGCTACTACAGAAACTTGAGTCAAGAAAAACGTCTCTTTAGATAATTCTGCCAATCGCTGCAAAATCCGTTCTAAATTGACTTTGGTTTGACCAGTCGAAATTGTGCCCAAAGATCGAATTGCAGCCAAGCGCAAAGCTTGCGGAGTACCGGCGGCGGTGTATTTCAAAATTAGATTCAGCGCATCTTCAGAAGTTTTCATGTGCGCCAAACCTGCGATCGCACCCGATCGCACTACCTCATTCCAGCCCTGACGCTCTTTTAGCACCAATTTTAACTCTTTCAGTACCTGTTCGTCGGTCGGTTTTTCGTCGGGGTTAGCCCCTGCAATGGCGCCCATAGCACTCGCTGCTGCTGCTTCTACGTAATAGCTGTCGTCGCCTTTTTCGACGATCGACCTCAGCGCTTTATAAGTTTCGTGAGTTTGGATTTTACCCAGCGCATTCACCACAGCGCGACGAACACGAGCATCTTTATCTTTTAAACCACTTACTAAACCTTCAAAAACTTGGTCGAGTTTAATTTCAGCTAACTGACCGGCAACTTCGGCCCGTACTGCCCAGAACGGCTCTTTTTTGAGAACTTCTGACAGCGTTTTCACCGCTTCCAGCCCTCCCTTTTTTGCCAAAGCGTGGGCCGCATAAATCCGGGAAACCGGGTCGGGATCTAATTGTAACTGAGCTTTGAGTTCCGCAATTCCATACTCTAAAACAACAGTTTTTAAGTATTTATTTCCGACATCAAAACTGATAAAAGCAGGCTTCTGTTCTAAGGGGAAATAGAAGCTTTGCTCGCGCTCATGCACTCGGACTGTGAAATTTTTTAGGTTGGGGTTTGAACGTGCCAAACTGTCATCTTCTGCTTCTTTTTCTGGCTTGTAACCGAAGCCGATCGGAATTTTCAAATCGAATATGTCTTTGCTGTTGCCGTTGCCATTTTTGCTGTCTTTTACCTGAGTTTGGGTGACAGTCACTTTTGCTAACTTGCTGTCGCCATCCCAGGAATAAGCAACTTTATAATCTGGATGACCGCCACGATAAACGTACTGGTCAAACAAAAACATGAGATTGCGACCAGTAGCTTTTTCTATCGCCCTGAGCAAATCGATGGTTTCTACAGTTTTGTGAGCGTTATCCCGCACAAAAGTATGAATTGCTTTATAAAATAATTCGTCGCCCAACTCGGCGCGAATCATGTGATAAACGCAAGCGCCTTTTTCGTACAAATGGCGATCGTACAATTCGATTGCTTCCCGGTAAACGTGAGTAACGATCGGGCGGCGGTAGCGGGAACTATCTTCAGCTAAATAATTGCGGGCTTCATTTAACATATAGTAAGCCGCGTCTTCTTTGCCGTATTCTTTGTCAGTCCACAGCACCTCGGAATAAGAAGCCATGCCTTCTTTTAGCCAAGCATGAGACCAATGTTTAATTACTACTAAATCGCCGAACCACTGGTGAGCGAGTTCGTGGGCGACTAAGCTTTCAGTACCTCGATTGTCGAGGGCGGCACGTTCATCTAACAAGCACCTATCTGTCAGCAAAGTTGTCGAAGTATTTTCCATACCGCCGAAGATGAAATCATCGACGCAGACTTGAGCGTATTTGGGAAAAGGGTAAGGATAGCCAAATGCTTGAGAGAAGAATTCAATCATTTGAGGCGTTTTGCCCATGCTGCGCTTAGCGTCTGCTTCGCGACTTCTTTCCACGTAATAATTAACTGCTTTGCCGTTCCATTCGTCTTTAATTTCGGCAAAATCTCCGACTGCTAAGGTCATTAAATATGTCGGGTGTACCTGGGTTTGGGACCAGTGATAAATTTTATCGTCGCCTTCGTTTTTTGTACTAATTAATTCGCCGTTGGAAATAGCAAATAGTTGTCTCGGAACTTGCACTCGAATTTCCGAAGTAGCGAGTTGTCCGGGATAGTCGAAACAGGGAAACCAGAAGCGGGAATCTTCATCTTCGCCTTGAGTCCAAACTTGTGTTGGTTTGTCTGGATAGTGTTTGTCCGGCCCGACGAAATAGAGGCCACGCTGGGGTTTTTCGACCGAGTATTCGAGCGCAATTGTAATTGGTTGGTAAGCTTCGGTTGGTTCGTGTAGTTGAATTTGCAGCACTTCGCCATCGCTGTCGAAATTTTGCTCAATTTCGCCGACTTTTACTGATTTAATATTCAGGTTCACAGCATCTAAGGTTAATTTGTCAATACCGCTGCGGACTGGATTGATGCGGATGCTGCAAGTGCCACGAAAGCTTTGTTTGGGAATATTCAGCACTAAGTCGAGGAAAATGTGCTCTACTTGGCCGGGGCGATCGGGGTTGTAGTGGGGCCTGGCACCGGGCATCTCGAAGGATTTGTGACCGTTTTCAGAATCAAAGTAAGTGTGTGACATTGTGATGGCAAAGTTGTGAGTCGATCGGCGATCGCTGGCAGCGCAGATCCGGCTGAACTGCCAGCTTATTATAGAGTAGCGCGTCCTAGCTGCTGTTGTCGCTAACTTGTTAAAAACTGGTTCTAGGGTTGAGGGGATGGAAAATATGATTTTTTCGCTACAATATCAGCAAGGTTAATGTCTGCAATCATCAGCCTGTAATTGAAATTCAGAGGGAAATCTGTATGACAGCTACACTATCAGTTCCCAATTCCATCGAGTCTTGGCTTGGCGACGAAGCCGAAGACTTGCTCACCCATCAAGCAAAAGTTTCTAAAGATTTGTTGCACCTGCCGGGCCCGGATTGGGTCGATCGCATTTTTGCTCAAACCGATCGATCTCCTCAAGTTTTGCGATCGCTTCAGCAACTCTATTCTAGCGGACGCTTGGCCAATACCGGCTATTTATCCATCCTGCCGGTAGACCAAGGAATCGAACACTCGGCGGCCGCTTCTTTTGCACCGAATCCCATCTATTTTGACAGCGAAAATATCATTAAATTAGCAATTTCGGCTGGCTGCAATGCGGTCGCGACAACGCTGGGAGTTTTGGGAAGTGTATCTCGCAAATACGCGCATAAAATCCCTTTTATTGTCAAGCTCAATCACAACGAGTTGCTGACTTATCCCAATCAATTCGATCAAATAATGTTTGCGACCGTCGAGCAAGCTTGGAATTTGGGAGCAGTTGCAGTGGGAGCAACAATTTATTTTGGTTCTCCGGAATCGACGCGACAAATCCAAGAAGTCAGTCAAGCTTTTGCTCACGCTCACGAATACGGAATGGCGACAATTTTGTGGTGCTATCTCCGCAACGATATCTTTAAACAAGACAAAGATTATCATGTTGCAGCCGATTTAACCGGGCAAGCAAATCACTTAGGAGTGACAATTCAAGCTGACATTATCAAGCAGAAATTGCCAGAATGCAACAACGGCTATGGAGCAGTTGCTAAAGCAAGTGGCAATAGTTACGGCAAAACCGACAAGCGCGTTTATTCGGATTTGACAACGGATCACCCGATCGATCTAACTCGCTATCAAGTGCTCAACTGTTATGCGGGAAGGATGGGTTTAATTAACTCCGGCGGTGCTTCCGGGAAAAGCGATTTTGCAGAAGCAATTCGCACGGCAGTAATCAACAAGCGCGCTGGCGGCTGCGGCTTAATTTCCGGCCGCAAAACTTTTCAGCGTCCTTTTGAAGAAGGCGTAAAATTGTTCAACGCCATCCAAGACGTTTATTTGTCGCCAGAAATCTCGATCGCCTAAAAATTTACCGCACAGAGATTTACCTCTATATCACAACCTAAACGTAGGGTGCGCACTGCGCACAAATCTTCCTAAACGTAGGGTGCGCACTGCGCACCTTACCTTCTTGAGATTGGTTAATATAAGTTGCAACTTAGCTGTAATCTTAATACTAGCTGAACATTTCTAAAGACACAGTATATAATTTAAAAATGCCCCACAGCCTTGTTTTAAACCTGCTGCCAGTTGCACCAATTCCATCCCAGTTTTTAACGGGACGGCACCTCCACGCTTTATTTCTCAACTTGGTGAGTGCTGTAGACAGCGATTTGAGCGCGTACTTGCACGACCAATCTCATGAAAAAGCTTTCACTTTAAGCCCTTTTCAAGCAAGCAGAAAAGAGGCTTATAAAAGCAGTACGCCACAGCCACAAAAGAGAGTTTTGCCTCCGGCTTCCCGCACAATTCCGCAGACTGTACAGTGGGAACACAAGCAAGCAATTCAGGAAAATACGCCGATTTGGTGGCGAATTACTCTGCTGGATGACGGTTTGTTCGATCGCCTAACTCAACTTTGGCAGCAACTTAATTTCGATCGCCCTTGGCATCTCGGCCCGACAAATATATACATTACTAATATTTTGAGGGAACCGCAATCCAACCAGCCTTGGGTAAACTTTTGTACTTACGGCGAATTGTTCGATAGAGCTTCGGAAACTGAGCGCCAAATTGCTTTTACTTTTTGCACTCCTACTAATTTTCGGCAAGGTGTATACGATAGTGCTATGCCCACTCGTGAAAGTATTTTCGGCAGTTTAGCGAATCGCTGGAACAAGTACAGCAGGATTGCGATCGAACCTACTTTCACAGAAGCTATTTTTCCCAATTTCTTCGATATCCGAACCGAAGTTTGTACGGATTCTCGCAGTAAATTTATTGGCTGCGTCGGCGATATTAGTTACCGAGTTATGGGAGATCTAGCTCCTGCTACTATCAAGCAAATTAACACTTTAGCAGATTTTGCGCTTTACAGCGGAGTCGGGCGAAAAACGCCGATGGGTATGGGAATGACGCGCAGGTTGCAAAATTTTTAATCATTCACTTTTGGGCTGAATTTCACTGACGATTTCATAAACATTAGTGTCTGGTATTTTCGCAAACAAAGGCGTCATCTGCTTCAATATTTCCTGATAAGCTTCGCTTTGATTGGCTGCCATATCTTCTACGCTTTCCCAAAAAATGATGGCAATACCTTTGTCTGTATTGGGCAATTGCAGCAGGTAGGCTCCCTTAAAACCTGTGGCATAAGTTGCAACGGCTTTTTCAAAAAGTTGTTCTGCAGCTTCAAATTTTCCCGGTTTAAATTCGCCAAGGGCAACGTAGGCAAACTGATGTCTGAGAAAGTCTAGAAATTCTGACATATCTTTTTCCTCACTTAATAGCGATACAGCAAGTTATATTTTACCCGATCGCCAGAAATTTGTGAACTGCACAGGTTGGAGTTTCGCGCTTAGATCGTCGGCGGATTTATTAATTACACGTAACTGCGATCGCCTCTCAAATAGACCTCTGTCAAAAATAACTAGAACGGGCATCTTGCCCATTCCGCAAAAAACATTTTTTCTTGTGGAACGGGCATCTTGCCCGTTCCAAAATTTTATTAAAAGAACTTTTGCAAGAGGTCTAATAGAATTTTTTTGATTCAGGCGTCTGGAATTTTTATTAAATAAACTGTTGAATCGCTGATTTTAGATCTTTACAATCCTAGGTAGCCCGGAGCGACTTCTACCGCTAGTACACAAGGTAAAGCTGCTGATAACTCATGTATTGTATATAACTGCGACCATCCACAAAGCCGTAAAAAGTTGCCAGTCCAAAGCGGTTTTTTGCAATAACCCTATTGAATTATTTAAAACTCACCTGTAACAATAATAACAGAGCCATACAAACAAAGTAAATAGGCAGCTCAAACAAATGAAAAAAATATTAGTAATTGAAGACGATAACTTAATCAGAGAAACGGTATTAGAACTTCTGGAATCGCGCGGTTTTGAAGCTGTCGGCGCCGAAAATGGAAAAGTTGGTATCCAGTTAGCGGCCCAAATTCCCGATTTAATTTTGTCTGATGTCATGATGCCGGAACTCGACGGTTTTGAAGTATTCGCAGCCGTGCGATCGCACCCTGCAACCGCCAGCATTCCGTTTATTTTTATGACAGCCTCCGAAATGGAAAAAGTCCTGGAACTTAAAGCAGACGGCTATCTCAAGAAACCTTGCAGCGTCGCAGAAATGCTCGCGGCGATCGCCGCTCAACTTGAAAAACCGACAGTTACCAACCCACAACATCAAAAAGTACAGGACAATTCTGCGGCATCAAATCTTAGCTTGCGCGCCAGGAATCAAAAATCTCGGTTTGAGATTGCCTGGGTTTGCTGGCAATGACACTCACAGTAACGTTATTGATACACAAGTTGAGGGAATTTCAAATTGGTTCCACCCAGGGGTGGCTTAGACTGGGTATGTTGAATTTGGTTAAATATTTATGCACGCACAACCCAAAGGCCGCCTAGTTTGGAATCACTCTACCCACCTTCCCGGTTTGATACCAATTTTAGAGCGCCTCACCCTAAAAATGGGAATACAAACTGTCACTCCGGGCGTCATCAACAAAGTTAAAGGACACATCCCCCGCATGACATTAAGAGTGTCAGTACCCATCCGCGGGGGATTTAAAATCATCGCCAGACAGGGCAAAACCGTACAAGAAGTCTTTATATTAACCACTCTCAGTCAAGGGGACTTGGAAGAGACGATCGCCCAAACCCTAGCCAAGTGACAATATTTTCTTAGCAAGCAAAGCCCGAGCCCTAACTGAAGTAGTTTCATCGCTTTGGGCGATTTCCTCAAGTCTGGCCGAAACTTCCGCTAACCAATCCGGTTTAACAGTCGCAGCACCCGCCAAAGCTTGCAAACCCCCCGCTGCTGCGTAGCGAACCACCCATTCTGGATCTCGGGACGCTTGCAGTAGCGTTTTCACAGCGCGAAGTTGAGCATCTGCAATTTGTTCTGCCGGCATTAGTTGCCAGCAAATCGTCCCCAAACCCCTAGCGGCTGCCCGCCGCACGCTCAAAGCAAAGTCATTCGCCGCTGCATCGAGCAAAATCTCCAAACCCCTGGGGTCGCCAATTCCCGCCAAAGCCCGAACAGCCCAAGCTCTCGCCCCGTAATTGTAGCCGTCAAGCTGTTCTAGAAGTGGCAGCACGGCAGCTTCTCCGAGTTGAATCAGCCCGTCAACGGCGGCAACAGCGGCGCCTGGGTTGTTGTAACCGAGCACTGTAATTAAGGTAGGAATTGCTTGTGTTGAGGGAGTCGCCGCCAGTGCTTTGACTGCGTTTAACAAGCCTTCGGAAGAATCTGCTTGTTCGACAGCCTGAATTAGTTCTAATGCCATTTATTTATAAGCTTTACTGTGACTATTGTAAGTGTAGGTTGGGTCGCGCGATCGAACTTTTTGCGGCGTGGGTGAGGCGCGGCGATTAACTTGAAAAGCTTACCCTACTCGAAGTAGGACAGTCTTGGTTAAAGAGTCGAATCGGCAAAAAACTCGACTCCATACCCGTGCTAGGAATTCTTGCGCTGTGCATCCTAACCGTCTTGGCGGTTCCGATAAAACTTAGCCCAAGCATACCGCTGCGGATCTTTTTTTAGCAGATATTCCACAACTTCCCGACGCTTCCCATTTTTTGCATTTTTGACAACCCGCTTCATTTCCGCATCCTGATCTCTGGGTGAAGCACCGCGTTTAATTGCCTCGTTAAACCAACGTTCGCCCTCTAAGAATTGACCCCGCTCAAAACAAATAGCTCCCATCAAAGTGTAAGGATGATGACTCTGAGGCTGATACTCAATAGCTTTTAGCGCACATCTTTCAGCATCATCTAATTTATCAATATCTCGAAAAGCACCGCCCCTAGTTGTTAGCAAAGCTGACTTGAGCTTATTTTCTTTTATTTTGTCGAAGTCCAGATTTTCTGTCAGCTTCAATGCACTTCTCGGTTGCCCTGCCTTGCGCCAATGACTGCTAGCATTAGGCAACTTCCATTTATTTCCAGTATTCTTGTACTCCTGTTCATAAAAAAGTGCTTCGATTTTGTGGTAAGCTGTAAAAATCTTGCCAGAGAACAGTCTCTGCCCTTGAGATCGGCGTTCTTCCTGCCACCCATAATAGCTATAGCTGGGTTGAGATGCTTCAATTTTATTCTCCTCAAGCCAAGCAACATCTGTTGGTTCCAGTCGCTCTCCTTTATCCAGTTTTTGCAGAATTGCGTACAATGGACTAGAAGGTGTCTGATCTTTATAGTCCGACACATCATACTTAGACTTCAGAGCAGCAAATTCCTTTTCTTGGACAAAAGTAATTACATCCTCACGTCCATTCTGTTTGAGCCAATCAATATCAGCTTCACTTAACTGCTCTCCCGATTGAATTTTGGACTTGAGACTAGCAGCATATTTGTCAAGCGCAAGAGTAATTGTCTCAGTCAGTTTACGCTTTTTCAGAAAGTTAATATCCGGCTCACCTAGCTGATTGTCTAAATCAATTTTCTTGAGAACTTTATACAGATGGCTAGAGAGGGATGAATCCTCATAAGTAGTAGCTTTATACTTAACCTTCAGTTTAGCAAAGTGCCGTCTCTGTTCAATCTCCAAAACAATGCTAAGCGTTTCGCTCAGTTGATGCTCTTCCAGCCAGTTAAGTTCTGACTCGCTCAACTGTATATCCCACTTCAGCTTTTTCAGGATTTGATAGAGCGGATTAGAGACAGATGTTTCTGGGTATTCACTAGCTTTGTACTTATCCTTGAGTTGGGCAAACTCAGCTTCCCGTCCAGCTTTTTGTTGCCAAAAAATTTCTAGAGTATCAATCAGTTGGTTGTTGAACAGCCAGTTAGCCTCTACATCACTTAATATTTGTCGTGCATCCAGTTGCTTGAGGATTTGATACAAGGGGCTATCAAGCGAACAATTTGGATCTTCAGTTGCTTGGTACTTAGCCTTTAGTGCAGCAAATCGCGCCATATCTTCAGCGATAGCAACTGTTTGAGTCAGCCCCTCTTCTTGGAGATATTTAACTTCTAAATCAGTTAGCTGATTTTCTGAATCAAGTTTCCAAAGGATAGGATACAAAGGACTGGATATGCTTAGCCCTCTGGTTACTTTAAACTTAGACTTGAGTTGAGAAAAGTTAGCATCTAGTTTTCTTCGTTCTTCAGCTTTACGTCGTGGCTGTTGCTCGATAGCTTCTATTGTTTCCAAAAGCTCATGCTCTCGTAACCACTTCCGCTCAAATTTACTAATCTCAAAGTCTAAATCAGCTTTTCGTAGAATGAGATACAGAAGACTAGAGGGAGATGAATCTTCATATTTTGTTGCTTGATACTTGGACTTCAGCGCTGCAAAATGTTGCACCTGGACTTCACAAGGATCGTTGCTCATGATTAATCCCCCGATTTATACTTCTAGCTGCTACACAACCATCTCCCAGCATTCCGCGATCGCCCGCAGTCAAAACCCAAACTTTTTTAACTGAAAACTCATCCAGATGGTAATATTATTTTAACAGGTTCGGTTTCGCCAACAACAGCTACCCACCTCAGTATTTGCACTGAAATTTATAATAATTAGTACCTAAATCCTCGTTTCTTATTCCATCAAATAATCGGTCATAGATTCACCAGGCTCAAACCGATAAAATAGTTCTCAACTCCCTGAAATACAGATATGCGGTAGGGAAACAGCACGGCGCTGTGTCCTGAAATGTGCTGTCTCCTGAATTTACGGCAGACAATTGAGAATCTCTACACCAATCCTATTTCAGTTGTGAACTAATTTTTTTCACAGTAAACTATCCATTAAGTTCATAACTTGGATAGCATCATCTGACAAAGATAGTGATTCTTGTTGATTGAGGTGATACTCCAAAACTCCTTTGAGCGCAATTAATTTCAGGCTATTTTCTGCTAAAGTCTCAGAAATAGCTTGCGCTCCCGGCAAATAGCCGATCGCCCCCAAGTCCATCAAAGCCGATCGCCTCAACTGCAAATTATCCCCATTCAAAGCACTTACCAACCGCTCTCCGTAAACCCGCTCACCAGTTAACTGATACATCGCCCGCGCCGCAGCGTACTGCACCCGCTCCACAGAATGTTCTAAAAAAGGTGAAATTAGCGGTATTGCTTCTGTCGCTTTCAGCGTTCCCAAAGCTTCAATTATCGAGTCGTAAGGTTGCACGAGGTGCGATTTTCCTGGCACTCGCACAGCCACAGCTACGCCCCCATCCAATAGCTTCATTAGCGGCTCAATAGAATCGATATCGCCCAGCATTTCTAAAGCTTGAGCAGCCGCTTCTCGCACGTAATAATCAGCGCATTCCAAACAACGAATTAGGGCCGGTAAGGCTTGTTTGTCACCCAGTTTACCCAGAGCCCGCGCCGCATTTCGTAACAAGGAATAGTCGCCGATTTTTGTTTGTTCTGACTCTTCTTCCAATGCGGCAATTAAAGCTGCAATAGCTGCCGGTTCCTTGACTCGAAATCTGCCCACCCACCAAGCAGCATAATACCGGAGACTGTAATCTTGGGAGTGCAAATTTGCGATCGCCTGTTCAACAGTTAAAGACTCGCCCTCAGCTACACCAGCCGGCGGTGAGTCAGATTCGTAATAATCCATAGTCATTAGTTATTAGTTATTAGTTATTAGTTATTCGGCGATTGAAATGGCTGCTACACAGACTAAACCTGCAACGGTTAGGGAAACTCGGCGATTGAAATGGCTACTAAACAGACAAAACCCGCCTGGGCGGGTTACATTAACTTTTAGTCCGCTTGCAGTGGACTTTATTTGTCTAGCAGCGATTTTCATCGTCCCTTCTAGCTTTTGTAGGAGCGATTTTAATCGCCCCTGCAACCAAACTATTGGTGATCGCCCGATGATTCATGGGATGATTCTGCACTCGCGCTTAAAGGATGAATGCTGACAATTTTCCCGCCCATGCGAGTAATCCGCTGCATTTCTTGATTCATCCGATTGTAAGGCACGTTGATAAATGTACTCGCGCTCGATCGAATCGAATAATCCACATTATTTGTTTCATCGCTTTGGCGCAAGCCCACAACTTCATACCGAAAGCAGCGACCAGCCGAAGCTGTATTGCCACTTTTTCCAGCTACAATTTGACCTAGCATAAGCTTCTTGGTAATTGGTAATTCTGAATGTTGAATGTTGACTGTTGACTGTTGACTGTTGACTAAAAGTTAGTAACTGCCAACTGCCAACTGCCAACTGCCAACTGACTAAATTGGAGTAATGCTGGCGATTTTCGCGCCCAGGCGTTGAAATTTCTGCATTTGCGAGGACAACTCCTCAACAGGTACGATGAAAGCCTTGCTGCTGCGGCGCACGCTGGGATAGCCGCCCGTGCGAATTCCCGAAACTTCCACGCGCACCAGCCGTCCTTCTTTGCCGTAAGCTGCCGCGCCGCCGAAAGTGCTGGCGGGAGTTACGTTTCTGGCAGAAGGCCGATATGCCCAACCTTCGTTACCGCCAGAGGGCCCAACTACAGCCGTAGCGGTGTTAGTGCCGAGTTCGACAGCTAAGCGAGAGTTTTTGCCTTCTAGTTGAGATGTATCGCTGTTTGCATAGCCGCGATACAACCGGAACATCCGGGTAAAACCGACGGTTTTTTGCCCCCGCTGGGTGTTAAAGCCGCGGTAGTAAGGCACGATACTTTCGCCGAAGTTTTCTTGATACTCTACTGAATCGATGTAAGAATCAATATCAGAGTCGTAGCCTTGTGTTTGGTACAAATCTAAGTGCTCAATTACTTCAGATTCGTCGTAGGGAGCGCGACCGAGCAAGTGTTTGTAGTTTAGTTCGATCGTCCGAGTTTGGAAACTGTTGTAGAAAAACTTGGTTTTGTACAGTTCTGACTTAGCTACAGCCCGTACAAATTCTCGTACACTCAAACTGCCGTCCCGCAGCAAAGACTCGGAACTTGTAAGTCGCTCGGATTTCATTAAATAGTCGTTGCCCAACACCTGACGGTAAACCGCACGAATCACAGTTTCAACGTCGTCTTTGGTGTAGTTCGGGCGCAATTCTACCTTCGGCGCATCGCTCAATGCGGATGTTCCTAGTCTGGACGCTGCTGTTGTAATCGCCACCAGATTTTCTCCTAAATTATTAATGACAAAAGTTTAATGCTTGGTTGCACTTGAAATTTTTAGGACTAAGGATAATATGCCTCAAAGTAGGGTGTGCACTGCACACCTTACCTATACACATAAAATTGAAGAATTTTTTAGCCTTAGTCCTAATTTGCTAAAGACGTTTCCAAAAAAACCGTCTTTACAAACTTTAAGCTGTGGTAATACTTACCACTTTGCCGCCACGTTTGTTGATTTGCTGCAAGCGGCTCGAAAGTTGCTCGTAAGGCACGAGATATTCGGTAGTAGTCCGCCGCACTTGGGGCGAAAAATTAGCCGAACCTTGCATTGCGGTGACTCGGTAGAGTTGACCGCGAGAACCGCCGGATGTGCCGCCAAGGGCTTTTCCGGTGGAGGCCGTGTATATCGGCGAGGCCATATTTCTCGCTACTTCCCAAGTCAGCCGGGCTTGGGTTCGGTTTTGCGATCGATCGCTAGAAGCAAAACCCCGGTACAGTTGAAACATCCGGTTAAAACCGACGGTTTTTTGACCTCTTTGAGTCGCGAAACCGCGATAGTAAGGCACTACACTTTCGCCAAAATTTTCTTGATACTCAACTGAGTCAATGTAAGAATTGATTTCAGCTTCGTAGCCTTCTGCATTGTACAAATCAACGTGGAAAGCAATTTCCGACTCGTCGTAAGGAGCGCGGCCCAACAAATGCTTATAATTAAGCTCAATTAACCGCGTTTGCGAGTTCGGATAAAAAAACTTTTTCCGATAGGTTTCGGAATGTGCAATTGACCGCACAAAATCTTTCACTGAAATCTGCCCTTGCAGCAGCAGAGATTCAGCACTGGTAAGTCGTTCGCTCGACATTAAATACTCGTTGCCGAAAACTTGACTGTAAGCAGCGCGAATTACTGCTTTCGCATCCTCTTGCGTCCAGTGGGGGCGCAGTTCTACCCGTCCCGCTTCTTCAAATGCTTTTATTCCCAACCGTTCTGCTGCAGCTAGTCCCGCCATCTTCGCTTCTTCCTTTTTTGCTGTAAAAATTGAAAACTGCTTAAAAAAGTATTTGCAAAACTAGGCTTGGATCGCAGATGCCCGGAATTGTAAACAACCGCTAACACTTAAGCTAACAGCAGCTTACAATCCCGGGCATCACGCAAATCTAGCTCAGAGCGTTGATTGCGTAGTCGATGTAGGAATTCGCTTCAGTTGCAGCGTCGCCACTGAGACCGTGGTTGCCTTTGATGTACTTGAGGGCTTCAACGTACCAGCTAGGAGACAATTCAAATGTCCGGTTGATTTCGTCAACACCTGCAATCAGGTACTCGTCCATCGGACCGGTGCCGCCTGCAACTAAGCAGTAGGTTACCATGCGGAGGTAGTAGCCGATGTCGCGAGCGCACTTAGCTTTACCTGTTGGGGTAGAAGCGTAGTTCGGGCCTTGCATTTGTTGGGTGTACGGAAATTTGTTGTACACAGCTTGAGCTGCACCGTCGATCAAGCGCTGAGAGTTGGCGGTCAAAGCCTTGGCTGCTTCCAAACCTGCTGCTGCTTGGCGGAAACGGCCGAAGGCAACTTGTAGTTCAGTGCTGCTCAGGAAACGACCTTGAGAATCGGCTGCTGTTACTGCTTCAGTCAAAGGGGTTTTCATTGTTCTGGTTTCTCCCTAATGTTGTGTTGTTTTTGTGTACAAAAATGATTGTTTGCAAAAATGCGATGCTCGCTTCTTTACAAGAAAGGTTCGCTTGGCTATTTTTAGCCGACTGCACTAGCTGCGCGGTCGAAGTAGCTGCCGATTTCAGACATTAGCGAGCTGCAATCACCACGGGTAACACCGTTGGGGTCGTTAGCGATCGCAATTGCTGCTTCCTTCATTTTTTGCACGCCGGCTGCAACTGAGCCACCGGGAACTCCCAGAGCTTGGTATGTTTCACGCAGACCGTTCAAGCAGCGGTCGTCCAAAACGCTGGCGTCGCCTGCAAATGTTGCATAGGTGACGTAGCGCAAGATGATTTCCATATCGCGCAAGCAAGCTGCCATGCGGCGGTTGGTGTACGCATTGCCACCAGGAGCGATCAGTTGAGGCTGTTCGGCGAACAAGGTGCGAGCTGCATTGGCTACGATGCTGGATGCGTTGCCGGTGATGCGGTTTACTGCGTCAATCCGCTTGTTGGCGTCGGAAACCATGCTGCTGAGAGCATCGAGTTGACCCTGAGCTAGAAATTCGCCCCGAGCGTCAGATTGGGAAACCACTTTTGTAAATGCGTCAAACATGAAAGAACTCTCCTACTTGAGTTAATTGAGTTTGGTTGCGGTATAAAACCGTTAAGTTAAATTTGTTCAGGCTACGAGTGCCTGCAAGGGTTGAAATTTGATGCCAGCTAATCTGCTGGTCCGATCGAGTTCTCCCTTTCCGCTACCTGCACTATTGTTACATCGTAACGGACGTTTAAGAAACCTTAGAATTTTTTACATCTTTTATGAGATGCGACAAACCTTGTCAATCAGTGTTTTTGTTAACTTTGGCCTGTCGTTTCAACCCTCTGATAATCTTTATACAACGCTCGCCCGTCTTTGTTTATTACAAATTATTACAGAAAGTTATCTCTCTAAGAAGGTAAATGTCTGGCTGGGCAAGTCCGGGCTAATCTCCTTCCTGCGGTAGATGCGGTGTTGCACAAACAAAAGCAGAGTTTGCTTTTTTCGACCCTGCAGTTGCGGTTGAAGCGCCCCGAACCATCTCATGGACCGATCGCCTTTGTTGGCTTTCTCTGGAAAAGCCAAATTGTTAAGAAGTATTAAGTAAATTAAAGTTTTGGTAAAAAAGGCTGGGGGAATAGGGAAAAAAGCAAAAATTCTGCCCCATGTCAGGATGGCAGCAGAATTGGGTGTGGGCAAAATCCAAAAGATTGCGATCCCGATCGCCACAGCGTCAGCTTTTGCCGGAAATATCAGCATTTAGCGACAAAACTCAGCCGTTGGAAGTTGAAAGACCGGCCCCGGTCTTTCATAACGCGGGGATGCTGGGTCCAGGGAGTCATTGAACTTGACCCCAGAACCCGCATCTATATACTGTTTGTCCCCGCAGTGGTTGCAAAAAAACTGTCTTCATCTATCTGTTCTATGTTCTGCTTCCCACAGGCTAGTCGCACGGAAGGGTGTGGCAAGCTGAGCATTGTTGATGGTGAGAAAACCAACATAGGCGATCGAGACCTGTCGAGGCAGGGCCATTTTTCTTTTAACATTAAAACTCAGCGAGATAGATGAGTTAGGATATTCGCCTTTTATTAGGTTTGTTTTAAGGTAGGTTTTGACCTGCAGCGCACGCTTGCATCCCCCGACTAAAGTCACTCTT
The DNA here is from genome assembly GCF_036701245.1 of Microcoleus sp. Pol14D4. Classification (NCBI taxonomy): domain Bacteria; kingdom Bacillati; phylum Cyanobacteriota; class Cyanophyceae; order Oscillatoriales; family Microcoleaceae; genus Microcoleus; species Microcoleus sp. Pol14D4. Next base: position 47,869 of record NZ_JAUBQM010000010.1, on the reverse strand, counting down.
GCTTTCAGCTTCTTTTCTGTGTAAAAGCCGAAGGAATTGCTAATTTTTAGTAGTAAGGTGGATAGGTGCTATCAGCCGTAGGCGTACAAACGGCGCGATCGAGCAGCCAGACGCATTGAAGTTAAAAGCTTTTTGCTTCCCCGGCATCGAACCGCCCAAAACCACTCCCAAGTTAAACAGTTTTTTATTCAGAACTCAAAACTTAAAACTCTCTTACTGTAATCAGCCAGATGGATCGGCTGTAGCTGTCCGGCCGCAACCACCTTTATGCCCCACGCTCGATCGTAATTTATGTCTTCAAATTCTCCCTCTTCTTGGCACACCGTAGCAATTGACCAAACTCTCCAGCAGCTAAGCAGCAACAAAGACGCTGGCTTGAGCAGCCAACAGGTGTCAGAACGCTTGCAGCAATACGGCCCCAACGAACTCGAAGAAACAGGAGGCCGCAGTCCGTGGTCGATTTTTGTCGATCAGTTCACCAACATCATGTTGTTGATGCTGATGGGTGTGGCCGTGATTTCGGCTTTTTTGGACATCAGGTCGAATACTTTTCCCAAAGATGCGATCGCCATTTTTGCGATCGTCATACTCAACGGCATTCTCGGCTTTTTCCAAGAGCAAAGTGCTGAAAAAGCCCTCGCAGCCCTCAAAAACCTTGCTTCCCCCCTAGTCAGAGTCCTGCGGGACGGCAAAACTTCCGACATAGCAGCCAAGGAACTTGTACCCGGAGACGTGATGCTGTTAGAGGCTGGGGTAAAAATAGCAGCAGACGCACGCTTGATCGAAACATCAAATCTGCAAGTCAGAGAATCTGCTTTGACAGGAGAAGCTCTAGCAGTCACCAAGCAAGCAGAGCTAGAACTTCCAGAAGATGCTTCCTTGGGCGATCGACTCAACCTGATTTTTCAGGGCACAGAAGTTGTTCAGGGACGAGCAAAGGCGATCGTCACCAACACCGCAATGCAAACTGAACTGGGCAAAATTGCCACCATGCTTCAGTCAGTAGAAAACGAACCGACTCCCCTGCAACAGCGGATGGATCAGTTGGGAAAGGTTCTAGTCTCCGGTGCCCTAACCTTAGTCGCAATTGTCGTCATCGGCGGCATGATTACCTTCCAAAACGGCAGCCTCGGGTTCGATACCAGCAGGTGGGAAGATTTGTTAGAAGTTTCTCTGAGCATGGCTGTGGCTGTGGTCCCCGAAGGACTCGCAGCAGTCGTGACAGTTACTCTAGCACTCGGAACTAGGCGGATGGTGAAGCGAAACGCCCTGATTCGGAAACTGCCGGCAGTAGAAACTTTGGGATCGGTAACTACCATTTGTTCTGACAAAACAGGTACTCTGACTCAAAATAAAATGGTAGTTCAGCTAGTGTCTACGGGCGACTGCACAGTCGCAGTCGCAGGCGACGGCTATGCCCCGATCGGAGATTTTACCGATCGCCTGACATCGACCAAAATTAATAATTTAGAGGAATATCCAGAACTCGAATCTTTATTAATTGCCTGTGCAGTTTGCAACGACGCAGTATTGCAACAAGAACAGCAAGAATGGCAGATTTTAGGCGACCCCACAGAAGGAGCTCTGCTGTGCGTAGCGGGAAAAGCAGGCATTTATAAGGAAAAACAGTCTCAATTGCTGCCGCGGACGGCGGAATTTCCTTTTTCTTCGGAACGCAAGCGCATGAGCGTGATTTGCGAAGTGCCCGGCAGATCGGGAAATTCGGGATTTCCCGCTGAAAAAGGACAGCAGCCGAATTATTTGATGCTGACCAAAGGTTCTCCAGAGTTGACTTTGGAACGCTGCAAAGGCATTATAGTCGGCGATCGAGTACAACCTTTAACCCAGGAAATGCGCGATCGCATCCTCGCGGGAAACAACAACATGGCAAGCGGCGGTTTGCGAGTGCTCGGGTTTGCGTACAAACTCTGGGAAAACTTGCCGCCCGAAGGTTCTGAGGAAACCAGCGAACAAGACATGATTTGGCTGGGACTCGTCAGTATGCTGGACGCCCCGCGCCCGGAAGTGCGGGAAGCAGTGAGGAAGTGCCGCAATGCTGGCATTCGGGTGGTGATGATTACAGGAGACCACCAGTTGACAGCAAAAGCCATCGCCTACGATTTAGGTATTGCTAGAGAGGGCGATCGAGTTCTCACCGGTCAAGAATTAGAAAAGCTCAGCCAAGAAGAACTCAAACAGCAAGTCGAACAGGTTAGCGTTTACGCCCGCGTCTCCCCAGAACACAAATTGCGAATTGTCCAAGCTTTGCAAAGTTGGGGCAAATTTGTCGCAATGACCGGCGACGGCGTTAACGACGCCCCCGCCTTGAAACAAGCCGATATAGGCATCGCCATGGGGATTACCGGCACCGATGTCAGCAAAGAAGCTAGCGATATGGTGCTCCTGGACGACAACTTCGCAACTATTGTCGCCGCCGCTGAAGAAGGGCGAGTGGTTTATAGCAATATTCGCCGCTTTATTAAGTACATTTTGGGCAGCAACATCGGCGAAGTTTTGACAATTGCGGCCGCACCTTTAATGGGTTTGGGAGGAGTGCCGCTGACGCCGCTGCAAATTTTGTGGATGAATTTAGTAACAGACGGCGTTCCCGCTTTGGCCTTGGCCGTGGAACCGGCGGAACCGAACGTGATGAAAAGGCCTCCTTTCAGTCCGCGAGAAAGTATTTTTGCGCGGGGTTTGGGTTCTTACATGATTCGGATCGGGATTATTTTTGCAATTTTGACGATCGCAATGATGTCCTGGGCTTACGGATATACCACCAACCCTAACCATGTTGGAGATCCCGAGGCTTGGAAAACAATGGTGTTTACAACTCTTTGTTTGGCGCAAATGGGTCACGCGATCGCAATTCGGTCTAACACTCAGCTAACTCTTGAGTTAAATCCCTTCACTAATGTTTTTGTGTGGGGGGCTGTAATTGTGACTACTATTCTGCAATTGATGCTGATTTATGTTCCGCCACTGAGAGCATTTTTCGGCACTCATTATTTAACGGGGTTTGAGTTGCTAGTTTGCTTCGGTTTCAGCGCTCTAATGTTTGTCTGGATCGAAATGGAAAAACTGTTCTTGCGCTTTTACAAATCTAGAAAATAGTCTTAAGGGCTGACGAATACTGAGCGAGGTTTCATTATTAGCTAGATCCCTCGCATTTGGAACTATTCTCTCTTCACATCCGCCAGGGGTTGAAACCCCTGGCTCATATCAAATCCGGTAGCATCGGAATTATTCATTTCTGTATTCTCTCCCTCTGCGTTCTCTGCGCCCTCTGTGGTTAAATCATTCCGAGGCAACCGGAAACAACGATATCACACCCAAATTCATCGCTATGAAGACTAAACATATTGTGTCACAATTAAACATTTATTACTTCGTTATAATGTGATTGCCAGCGCAACGCTCGGCGAAAATCGCCATCGTAAAGGATCTCGGTTGCCAACCTGTAAGGTGCCCCCCGTCGTTCACCCGCTCGATGACTGTATTACTAATTACCAATTACCAATTATTAATAATATGTATTTGAAAACGCTGCACCTACGGCAGTTTCGGAACTACTTCGATCAAAAGGTAGCGTTTGACGCTCCCAAAACCATTTTAGTAGGAAACAACGCTCAAGGAAAATCTAACTTGTTAGAAGCGGTAGAGTTACTTTCTACATTAAAAAGCCACAGGGTAGGGCGCGATCGCGATTTAATACTCGACTCAAAGCCGAGCGGGCAAATTGATGCTACACTCGAACGTCAAGCCGGACCGCTCGACTTAGCTTTAACTCTTCGCTCTGGGGCGCGTCGAACACTGAAGATCAACGGTGAACCGCTGCGCCGCCATTTAGACTTTTTGAGCGTCTTAAATGTAGTGCAATTTTCTTGTTTGGATTTGGACTTAGTGCGCGGCGGGCCCGAAGGAAGGCGCAATTGGATCGATCGCCTAGTCATCCAATTAGAACCGATTTACGCTCACATTTTGCACCAGTACAACCAAATTTTGCGCCAGAGGAACGCTCTGTTGAAACGTTCTAAAGAAATCCGCAAAGCGGAATTTTCCGACAGTTTTGACAAAATGCGATTTATGACACCCGAAAGTCCCGAACCGGAAAATACAGAAGACTTACCCATCCCCAATTCCCAATTCCCAATTCCCAATTCCCAATTCCCAATTCCCCGGTCGGAATTAGCTTTGTGGGACGCGCAGTTGGCGACAGCGGGGGCTCGCGTCATCCGCAGGCGCGATCGAATATTGGAGCGTTTGATGCCTTTAGCTCGACATTGGCACCGTTCAATTAGCGGTTCAGCAGAAGTTTTAGATGTGAAATACGATGCTAATATTGAAGTAAGTTCAGAATTTATCGCTAAAGACAATCTCGAAGGAGTGCGGCAAGCATTTTTAGAGAAAATTCAAAAAAGGGCGATCGCAGAACAGTTTCAAGGAACCACTTTAGTGGGCCCCCACCGCGACGACATTACATTTACAATTAACAATACCCCAGCTCGTCAATACGCATCCCAAGGTCAGCAGCGAACTCTGGTATTAGCATTAAAATTAGCCGAATTGCAGCTTATTGAAGAAGTCGTCGGCGAAGCGCCTTTACTATTGCTCGACGACGTACTTGCAGAACTCGATCTCAGCCGCCAAAATCAACTTTTAGAAACAATTCAAGAACGATTTCAAACTCTGATTACTACAACTCACCTAGGCGCTTTTGATGCTCAGTGGCTGCGACAAACCCAAATTCTCTCCGTCGTTGCTGGACAAATCAATCGATTTTAGATTTTAGATTTTAGATTTTAGATTGACAAATTTTCTTTTTCATGGTAAAGGTACAAAAAAAATGAAAATTTGGCATTATTAGCTCTATTCGAGATAGGATAAAGGTTAATTTTGATTGCCGCTTTCGCTTCCATTTTTCTAAACCTTATGAAGCATTACATTTCCCGTCTGTTAGCCCTGGTATTAGTTGTTGTCATCGGCGTAGCGGGCTGTACCAATGTTCCGGCCACTCTGAGTGGAGATTATGGCCAAGACACATTAGCATTAGTGAACAGCTTGAGAACAGCGCTCACTTTGCCAGAGGGCACGCCGGAAAAAGCAGCCGCTCAAGCCAAGGCTCGCACAAGTATCAACGATTTTTTTGCTGCCTACCGCCGCGATCCCTCTCTTACCAAGCTGGCCTCTTTCACGACAATGCGGACGGCATTAAACTCTTTGGCTGGACATTACAGTTCCTATCCCAACCGTCCTGTTCCTGAAAAATTGAAAAAGCGTCTTGAGTCAGAATTTCAGCAGATTGAAGCTGCTCTTAACCGAGGAGCTTAATCTCAAAATTTAGGATCAAGGATAAATTTTAACAATTCATCTTCATCCTTGATATTTGAGTGTTAACAATTTTTAGTAGAAATATCAACTGCTTTTAGCGCCCACTGTACCCAGGCGCTTTTTTATGCAGCATTTAGGTAAAAAATACTGAAAAATCGAACTGGATTATGATATCAAATCCGGGCTTTTTACCCCCTTTATTTTTGAGTCCGCGAAGGCGCGTGCCTGCGCGCCAACACTTAGGCAGAGGAAAGTTTGTATAGCATAGCAGCGGTTTAATCGCAGAGTCTTATCTTACCCGATCGCCCTTATTAATTTTAAATAGCCGCCAGATAGAATTTGCATTGTGCGATCGACTTGTGCCATAACTAAGTCAACCGAAAAAAGTAGAAAATTTGTAGCTGCTTGTTGAGCGCGATCGCATTTTTGAGATCGCCATCCAATTTAAACCAGAAAACCCCATTCCATTCTCCCATGAAAATTGCACCAACTCGCATCGCGAATTTTCAACACCAGCGACGCTTTTTAAGTGCGGTAACTGCTGTTTTAACCAGTAGCTTCATCAGCCAGCTTGTTTGGCCGTTTATCGGAAATCAACCAGCTTTTGCCCAAACATCAGCCTACTGCCAATTATCCCAAGAACAAGTCAATCAAAAAGAAGACTTGCGCCGCGCCGCGCTATCGGGAAAACGGGAATCTCAGCAAGCATATTTTGCTGTTTTGAACAAACACGCGCGGGAAATAGCAGAATGCCGCCAAAAAACTTGGCCCGAAACCCAAGCAGTTTGGCTGCGTTTGTATCCCTGCGATGTCAGACCCGGAGAAATCGATCGAGTATTAGACAAAGTTGTGAATAAAGGTTACAACCAAGTCTATATAGAAACATTTTATGACGGTCAAGTGCTGCTACCAGTCGCAGACAATCCTACGGCTTGGCCTTCTGTTTTGAGAAATCGCGGTTACGAGAAATACGACTTGTTAGAAAAGGCGATCGCCAAAGGCAAACAGCGAGGTTTAAAAGTATACGCCTGGTTGTTTACCATGAACTTTGGCTATACTTATTCTCAGCGTTCCGACAGACAGCAAACCCTCGCTATCAACGGTAAAAATCAGACAACTTTAACAGTAGTTCAAGACGCAGGAATTAACGAGGACTTCGGAGAAGTTCCGGGCAATCAAGCCTTTATCGATCCGTACAACCCGCAAGCCAGGCAAGACTATACTTTGTTAGTAAATCAAATAGTCAAGCGCAAGCCGCAAGGAATGTTATTCGATTACATTCGCTATCTACGCGGCGTCGGACCCGCTTCAGTTGCTACCAAAGTTCAAGACTTGTGGATTTACGGCCCAGCATCGCAGCAAGTTCTTTTGCAGCGGGCTAGCAATCAGCAAGGGCGAGATTTAATTCAGCGATATTTGACTAAGGGATTTATCAATCCTAATGACGTTCAAGCAGTAGTCAAACAGTATCCAACTGAGCGAGAACCTCTTTGGCAGGGCCGAATTCCGCAGGCGATGTCAGTAGCAACTCCACCTTCTAGAAAAGAGAATGCCGCATCAAGATCGGCCTCAACAACTCCCGCTGCTAACAAGCCAAAGGCTGCAACTGCCACACCGAAACCGATACCGCCACTTCCCGATACTGGCATTCTGCAAAAAGACCTCTGGAAACTGAGCGTTGCTCACGCAGTCCAAGGGATTTTAGATTTTTTTGGAATAGCTATTCAACCAGCTCAAAGGATGGGAATTCCTGTAGGAGCAGTGTTTTTTCCCACTGCAAATCAAGCGATAAATCAAGGGGGATATGATTCGAGATTGCAGCCTTGGGACAGCTTTCCGGCTGCGGTGGAATTCCACGCTATGTCTTACGGAAATTGCGGTGATGTAAGCTGCATTGTTCCACAGGTGCAGCGGACAGTGAGTTTAGCGCCTGCGGGAGCAAAAATTATTCCTGCCATTGCTGGAGATTGGGGAAAACCTCTCAGAAATCGGCCGTCTTTGGAGATTCAAATGCAGGCAATTCGCTCGGCTACGCCGCAAATTAATGCGGTGAGTCATTTTGCTTTTGGGTGGCAAGAACCGGAGGATGAAAGGGCGCGGCAAACTTGCCGGTTGTAGGGGGATTCGTTGTTGTAGAGATGCGATTTGTAGCGTCTCTACAAAACTGGATTTGGGAAAGCAGCTAACTGTTGGACAAACTCTTGGTGCGTGGCACTGTTTAATCCCGTTTGAAGAGTTGCGATCGCACTTGGCATATCCCCGTCTAATAGTGCTGAAACAGCCAGCCACAAGCCCGGAAAAACTCGGCTGCGGATAATTCCTTCTGCATCGGGTAGCAGAGAAATATATTCTTCTTCCTGCAAGGAAAACCAATCAATCCGGCGATCGATTACTTGCCAAACGAGATATTCTCTCACCATGCTGCGGCGGTAAACTCGCTTTTTGTCTCGCAGATCGATCGTAGCGGTACTAGCAGCAATTTCGGCAACAAATTCGGGCGCGCCTACGATGTAGCCGTCATCGCTGAGGCTAGTTGCACCGCCTCGTCGGGAATCAATTAGCAGTACAGCATCGGGCTGGGGTTCGTTATCCACGTCGAGACGCACGGTGGGGTTATCGCCGAGCCGAGTATGACAGGTAAAAGCAGCATAAAAGCCCAGACAAGTCATCAGGCGAGCATGGGGTTCGGCGTGGGGTTCAAAGCGTAAGGGTGAAGCCATATAAACAATTCCTTCGATCAATTCTGCTTTTTTGAGTCCCGGCATCGCTGTATAGCGTCGCTCGAATTCGGCACGGGTTAGCAAATCGCCATTTTCCAAAGGAGGGATGCTGATGCGGCTGAGATTTGCGGGAGCAATCATGGCTTTTCTCCTGTTGTTATGCGTCGGTATCTTGAATTTTATCTAATTTTAGGCATACCTGTAAGCCAGAGTTATATTATCAGAAATAAATGCTGTGGCAAATGAGTACCAAATTGGCCAGTCAATGGGCGCTAAAAATCTTGTTCTTAATCGGATCGATCGCCCTAATTTCCCTTATTTCTGAAACGCGACAAACAGCAAACTCACATTCGCTCGCCCAAAAAATCGCACCCGTTGAAAATCCCCCGCCAAACCTCCTGAAACCCCGAAAACTCAAAACACCCCATTCTCCCTCCCCAACTCCCTCTCCCAAACCTCCCGAACAACCTTTAGTCTTCGCACCGCCCGCGCAATTTCGCAGCCAAATTGTTTATAAAGCCAGTATTAACAACTCAAAAGTTATCGCCCTGACATTTGACGATGGCCCTTCGCCTGAAACTTTGAAAATATTAGAAATTTTGCAGAAACATCAAGCTGTAGGCACATTTTTCTGCTTGGGCACCAATTTGCGGGAGTATCCAGAAATTGCGAAAAGAGTTGTGCAAGCGGGAAATGCGATCGGCAATCATACTTGGCATCACTATTCTCACAATGTTACCGAAAAAACAGCATCGGATGAAATAGATAATACTGGTGTTCATATTTATCGATCGACTGGGGCAAAAAGTTTCTTGTTTCGCCCTCCCGGCGGCCGCTTAAATAACGGTTTGGCAGATTACGCTAAAAAGAAAAATTATGTAGTCGTGATGTGGTCGATCGACCCTAAAGACTTTCTGCAACCTCCGGCCGCTGCGATCGCCCGTACCGTGCTATCCCAAGCTTCAACGGGGGCGATCGTATTGTTGCACGACGGCGGCGGAAATCGCCAGCAAACAGTCGAGGCACTATCTGCAATTATTCCCAAACTCAAACAGCAGGGATATCGTTTTGTAACCGTGCCGCAATTGCTGCAAATGCAAGCTGGACAAAAACAGCGAATTGCCGATCGAAAATCCCAATGAACAGACCTCTGAACCCAATTAACTTACTCAGAATTTCATCTGCGTTCATTTGCGTTCATCTGCGGTTAAAAATCCAACTATGCTAAACTTATTAATAACCATAAAACCCTTTATTAATCATAATGCAAAAACTACAAGCAAGAGATATCAACCTCCGCTATCTAATCGATAACTTCGGCTTGCAGCGAGTTCGCAACAGCGAATTTTTCCGAGAATGGCAAGAAAACTTACCCGAAATAACGGACTCAGAAAAACAATTGCTCGATCGCGTCCAAGACATATACTTCAACTTGGTAGACACCCCGCCTGTCTTGGAAAATGCAGTCAAGCTAACAATCATCAGCCCGATTTTGTTTATTGCCGGTCTCTTTGAGTCTCCTTTTCAAGTCAAAGCCGAAAAGTCTATCGCCATTCAAGAGGAAGACGAAGGCAGAATCATCGAAGGCAGAATAGATATCCTAATTATGAAAGCAAACTTGTGGGTGACAGTAATTGAATCCAAACAACTTTCGTTTTCAACTGACGAAGCACTTGCCCAACTCCTGACATATATGCTGGCAGATCCCAATCCTGAAACTCCTACTTTTGGGATGATTTCTACAGGTGCTAACTTTAGTTTTGTCAAGTTAGTTAGAGGGGAAACTCCCCAGTATGCGCGATCGGCTGAATTTGTTGTTTCTAATCCCGGCAATGAATTGTACCGCGTTTTGCAGATTTTGAAACGCCTGAGTCAACTTCCAGACTAGCAATAAAAGCCATTTTGAGTTATCTTTCAAAGCAGACAATATCTAATATCTCAAATTTCAAACTGGTGCGAGCATGGTAAATTACTGGATAGTCGGCGGTGTGGCAATAGCTTCTGTCTGCTGGGCAGAAATAATACGAGACTTTTATCACGTCGTGTCCCATTATTGGGCACCCCTGCAAAAGCTGCACACTTGGCATCACCGCGTTTTCCGCCCGAATTTGACCCCCGTCAGCGAGACAATTTACAAGCAAGCACACTGGCGTCACGACGTGCCCGAAGCTGCAGCGATGATGGTTTTAGGCTTGTTGCTGTGGGTTGTAGCTTTTTTGGGGCTGCCGGAATATCACTGGGGCGCAGCAGCGGGTTGTATTTATACTTTAGGCTTTTTGTTGAGCGCGATCGCCCGCGGGTGCGGCATCAAAGGTGCAGACGAATTAACCGACATAACTCACCAACCGGGACACTTCCTTACTCCCCCTGGCAAGTGGTTAGTTAATAAACCTTATCACTGGCGGCACCACTTCGACAATCAAAATGCTTACTATTGCGGTACTTTCACCTTAATAGATAAACTTATGGGTACAGCACTTTCTCTCAAAGGCAAAACTGTAGCCGTCACCGGTGCATCGGGAACTTTAGGTCGTTCGCTTCTCAAACACCTTCACAAAGCTGGTGCAAAAGCGATCGCCCTCACCTCTGGAAATGAAGAAATTACTTTGAATTTAGACGGCGAAAGTTTACCTGTAAAAACCATAACTTGGCAAGCTGGCCAAGAGGCAGACTTAGCCCTATTTTTAGAAAAAATCGATATTCTCGTCATCAATCACGGGATTAATGTACACGGAGAAAGAACAGGAGAGGCGATCGCAAACTCCTACGAAATTAACACTTTTTCCGCGTGGCGGCTGATGGAACTCTTTTTCTTAACAGTCCGCACTAACGAAAACATTGCTTGCAAAGAAGTCTGGATCAACACTTCAGAAGCAGAAGTAATTCCCGCTGTCAGTCCCCTGTACGAACTCAGCAAGCGCGCCCTGGGAGATTTAGTCACCCTGCGCCGGCTAGACGCACCCTGCATCGTTCGCAAACTAATTTTAGGGCCGTTTAAAAGCAACTTAAACCCGATCGGCATTCTGTCTCCAGATTGGGTAGCGCAGCAAGTTGTCAAACAAGCTAAAGCCGATGCGCGCAACATCATCGTGACAATTAATCCTTTGACTTTTATCGTTTTTCCAGTCAAAGAGTTTTTTGTTTCTCTCTACTTCCAACTCTTCAGCCGGAAATCGATTTCAGAGATTAAAGCAGCGGCGGTTTCGGAAAAATCTAGCGTTGAATCTAAGATTAATTAATCAACAAGAAACCCGGTTTTTTACATAAACCGGGTTTCTAACTTGGGATGTAATACCCCTTTGATTCTTTTGTCCCTCTCTGCGGAGACTAAATTTTGTGTACGATGGGTTTCAACAGCCGAGTCTTATCTAATTACTAACCTCAGCCATTTCAATGACCCTGCCGTCGTAATCCTTGACCAAAAAATTCAGTGGCTTTTCCCGGCGAATTTTATAACTAATGCCGCGAGTTTGTACCCTCATCAATAGCTGATCCAAACATTCGCGATCGAAACAAACGTGACGCGGGCGATTTTTTTCTCCTACACCAGCGCCGCTAATAATGTGCAGTTGGGTATTTTTCATCAACTGATACCACAAACCCTCGGGACTCCCCATGGTTTGAGAGCTCGTTGCCCTCCCGACATTCGGCGACAAATACAGCGGATCGATACCAGTTGTCCCCAAAGTTTGCTCGTAATTGTAGTAGTAGTGCAGCGGCACTTCTGCTACGGGCAGGTTTAGCATACCTTCATAGAACTCCCTCGCTTGTCCGAGATCGGATACCATCACCGTATGTACCTTCGGAGCACTGGTGAGAAACATCCACATCGCCCCCGCATAGGCTGCCAGCAGCATCACCATAATCCCTTGAGTGGAAAACAAGCTGTCCAGGGGCAGAGACGGCAAAAAAGAGCTCAAGTACAAAGGCCCAAGTCCAAAAGCAATAAAACTAACTGCTAGAGTCATGAATTATAAGAAAGGGTAAACAACGAAATTTATCAAGATTGCAGTCGCGATCGCCCGCGAGACTTAAACTATTAGCTTAGCCATCTATGTTAGCAAAAACTAGCGGTTAAGCCCTACCCGATGAAAGTCTTTGTATACGGCACACTCAAACCGGGGGAGTCCAACTACCTCCGCTACTGCGAAGGAAAAGTTGTGGATGCTTGCCCCGCGATCGCCCGCGGTCAACTTTTTGCCCTGCCGATCGGCTATCCTGCGATGATGGCCGGAGATGGCACAGTCTGCGGTTTTCTCCTCTGTTTCGCAAACTCGGCTATTTTGGACGATTTAGACCGATTGGAAGATTATCATCCCCTGCGGGAACCGACACAAAACGAATATCAGCGGCAGGAAATCGAAATCTTCGATCGACACCTCAAACCTCTAGGGACGGCTTGGGCATACTTCATGTTACCCGATCGCGTTCGTTCCCTAGGAGGCATCTGGCTGCCCCACGGCAGGTGGGAAAATAGGTTTTTCACCAAATAAGGTGGTTAATGCCGATGAGCTTAGGAAAGTGCCATTGCAGTGGGCGAAGGCGGCTCGAACCTGTAACCGTAACCCCGAATAGTTTTAATAAACTGCGACCCCGTAGCATCAACTTGAATCATTTTCTTGCGAATCTGACCGATATGCACGCTAACAACTTGCTTTTCTCCTGTGTCGTCGCAGTTCCACCCCCAGATTTTTTCGATTAGCTGTTGGTGACTCCAAGATTGACCGGAATGACTAGCCAACAAATACAAAATATTAAATTCCAAGGCTGTTAACTTGATAATGCGATCGTTGAGTGTTGCTTCCCGGCGCGCTGAATCGATCGCGAATTGATCGAATACAATACGTGATGGAGTCACAGGTCTCATCCGTCTCAACACAACTTCTATACGAATTGCCAACTCGGCCAAACCAAAGGGTTTGCAGATATAATCATCAGCACCGGCGGACAGGACTTTAATTTTATCCGCTTCGTCTGTACGGCTGCTTAGCATTACCACAAAAACATTAGTACGGCGCTGCATTTCCTGGCAGAGGTGATAGCCTGTAGTATCCGGCAAATTCCAATCAAGAATTACTAGCAGTGGCTTGAATTTTTCAAACAATTCTAAAGCCGTCTCGCCATCTGCTGCCGAATCTACTTGATATTTCTGAGTTAAAAAACGATGAACTAAAGTGCGGATGGATGGGTCATCATCCACAACTAGAATCTTGGGAGCAGTATCTGTAGTCATCACAAAAAAAAATTTTTATTGTCAGTTGAAACTTGGCAATAACAGTACAGCTTTAGTCAAGCATAAACCCCAGCTCGCTCCAAATAACTGGCAATTCTTCAATTAACTTAGCTTGGAGGTCAAAAGGCTCTCCCATATCCCAAATTTTGACTTCTAGACGTTCGTTAAATACGGTTATTTCAAGGCCGATCGGAGTTTCAAATGGCAGATTTTTGTGAGCGTGTCGAACAGCATTTGTAAACCCTTCTATCGTAGCAAGTTGGCACTGCTGCAAAACTGCTTCGGGAATGGGTAGATACTCTAAAAACTGCTCGACCCACCATAAAACTTGAACAACACTCTTGAGGTCAGTATTGAGTTGAAGGTGAATTGTTTTAATTGGCTGGTTATAAGTTTGACAAGATTGGTAATTTTGTTGCTTTTTCCACTTCAAAATAAAGGAATTCCACAAATCAAGTACCCGCTTAAAATAACCAGATTGAGGCGGAGGTTGGGGTGGTATTATACCTGGATGAAAATATTTCACAATTAACAGACAGTTTCGCTCGTCAGAAGTGCGTGTATAGCTTAGCTTGTCGGCAATTTTGCTAATAAGTTTTATGCCTATTCCCCGGGAGGGAATGTCATTTATACTATTTCTCATGTTGCTATCCTTTCTCATTATTTAATAGGTAATTTTTAGAGACACAACAGAATGGCATTCTGAAGAGTTAATTTTGCCTGATTTATGCCTGACTTTTCCCGTATGCCGTGCAGTTGTTGTCAGGATCATTTTCTCTTTGTTGCTGGGGTCTTGACAAACTCAGTTTGCGATCGCTAAACTGAGCTAAAATTGACATTGACAATTAGAAAAGTAAATTATATAATGACGACCCTCAAAGCCTCTGAGGAGGGATTAGTAAAAATTAAGCAAGCTAGAAGAGAAAGGGGCTCGACAATAGAAGACCCCAAATGGTTAGTAGAAGCTAGTCAAAAATTAGAACCCGATCGAACTTGGACAGAAGCCGGGCCCTATGCCGATGGCCTCTCCCTGCCAACTTGGAGGCGTTTTTTAGGAGGAAGAGAACCCATTAAAGCTAATGCTTTCAAGGCTTTCTGCACGGTTTTGCAGTTGAATTGGGAAGAAATTGTCGATCGTCCTTCTTTAGCCCCCCCTTACCAAGGGGGGGTTGGGGGGGTTAGAGATTTTTGCCAACAGCATATTGATTCGGTAGTGGAAGAGATACGGCAAAAATGCCACAGCAAAATCCAACAGCTTTACAGCAAAATGCAACTGTTGGATATTGCCCAGCCCGTTGATGTCAGCAAGCTCTACGTTGAAGTCAACATTTTGGAGGAAATTACCAGTTGGCAGCCGGGAGAAATTCGCGATTTACTCAGAGGCTTCAACCCAGATGCGGATAACTTTAACCGCTTAGGATTAGGTAAAGTATGCCAGAAACGAGTACCAGGATTGGATGCGGTGAAATCTCACTCTAAATTGATGGTACTCGGCAAACCTGGTTCCGGTAAAACTACCTTTTTGAAACACATTGCCATTCAGTGCGATCGCGCCAAATTTGAAGCCAACAAAATACCGATTTTTATCTCTCTGAAAACCTTTGCTGAAATCGCTAATCTTGACTTATTAGAATATATCAGCGACGAATTTGCCAGTTGCGGAGTTGAGGCGCGATCGCAAACTGAATTCGTACTCAGTCAAGGCAGAGGCTTGATTTTATTGGACGGCTTAGATGAAGTGCCAGAATCAGATAGCGATGCAGTCGTCAGACAGATTCGTCAGTTTGTCCAAAAGTATTACAACAATCAGTTTATTATTACCTGTCGAATTGCCGCTTCTAAGTACAGATTTCACGACGAAGCCTTTACCTGTGTTGAGGTAGCGGATTTTAATTGCGAACAAACCGCTGCCTTTGCTAAAAATTGGTTTGGAGCATTTTCCCAGAATCTGGAGGCAGGGAAAGCTTTAGCCTCTCAATTTGTAGAGACGCTGACACTGCAAAAAAATCAGCAAATTCGAGAACTGGCAATAACGCCAATTTTGCTTAATCTGACTTGTTTAGTATTCCAAGCCAAAGCAGATTTCCCATCCAACCGAGTCAAGTTGTATGAGGAAGGACTGGAACTTATGCTCAGAAAATGGGATGAAACTAGAGGCATTCAACGGGATGAAGTTTATCGAGATTTGAATTTGTGCCGCAAGAAACATTTACTTGCTTTTGTGGCAGCTATTACTTTTGAGCGGGGCGATTACTTTTTTGAAAAAAATCAAATCCAACAAGTGATTGCCGACTATCTGGCTAACTTACCCGATGCCACAACTGACCGCGTTCAGTTAGAAATGGATAGTGAGGTTGTCCTGAAGGCGATCGAGGCACAACATGGCTTATTAGTGGAGAGGGCAAGAGGAATTTATTCGTTTTCTCATCTAACATTTCAAGAGTATTTCATGGTTATAGAAATAGTTAACAATTCCGAGCCACAAGCTTTGGAAAAAATGGTCAGCCACCTGATCGAGAAGCGTTGGCGAGAAGTCTTTTTCCTGGCGGCTGGGATGTTGCGAAAAGCTGATAACTTATTGCTGTTAATGAAACAGCAAGTTGATGCACTCGTCGCGGACGATGAGCAGTTACAGCAGTTTCTAATGTGGATAAGAAATAAATCTATTTCCGTTAATGAACCCTATAAACGATCAGCTATCCGCGCTTTTTATATGGGTAGAGAGGTAGAGCGCGTTAGTAACCGTAGTCCTCACTTGGAGGTTGACATAAGTTTGATCCATAGCCTTGGTTATGCCATTGACCATACCTTTAGACCACCTCTGAGACTTTTTTTATTTGACTTTACTTTTTCTTCTTTTTCTGACAATACTTCTTCTTCTGACGATGAACGCGATTCTGATTTGACTATTGATATTCTTCTTGATCTTGGAATGCTCTATGCACTTGACCTTAATATTTCCTATGTTTATGCTGCTGCGTCAGCTCGCAATCTGATCTCTATCCTCGTCTTTACTATGAATTTGAATCTGGAACCTGAATTGAAGCTATCGCTACAACAACTCAAAAAACAACTATATGATTCAACATATACCTACAAAATGCAGGCGTGGTGGAAAATGGAGCGGGAGTGGTGGAAAGCTAAAGGTCAAGATTGGACTCAGCAATTAAGAAATGTGATGATTAAATATCGGAATATAGGTCACGATTGGCAATTTAGCGAACAGCATAAGTCATTGCTGAAGAATTATTACGATGCTAATAAATTGCTGGTAGATTGCCTCAATAGCGGTTGTAATGTATCTCCTGCTGTGCGGCAGGAAGTAGAGGAGACATTGCTGTTGCCGATCGCAAATATCAAAAAAACAGGTGACAAGTGCGATCGCCCGCTCTAATTCCACTAGCTACCTACTCCGATATTAAGATGCGATCGCCCTACAATAAGTCATTCAAAGCCAGGAAAGTGTCAAAGGATATATCCACTTGAAAAACTGAGAAAAACCGCAAAAGCCCCCTTATCTAGGGAGCTTAGCAACTTCATTTATGCTCAAAACAGAAATCCTATTGTGCCTTTGGCAATGACTTTTGAGGGCTTGCTACACCAACTTTGGGAATATCCACGATCGGTGCATTCACCCCAAGCATCAAATCGTTGGGATTAACAATCTCCACCAGAGGCTCGTTTAAAGCCACCATCAAACCGTCAGATTCAGCAGGAACTGGCGATCGAGCAAACTCGGGAGCAAACAATTGGCGGCCGCCACCGACACCAGACACCACCGCAATCAACAAAGCTGCGATCGCACCTCCACCCAAAATCCAAGTTCGTTTCGGCTTGCGTTCCACCCGCTGCAAAACCTTCGCCGCCAACTCCTGTGCTGATTGTTCCGCAGCAGGCACCGGCATTGCCTGAAAACTCTGCTGCATCATCAGCAGTCGCGAGTACAAACGTTTTGTAGTGGGGTCATTTGCCAGCCAGTCCTCAACTTGCCGACGTTCTGCAGCCGTCACTTCGCCGTCGAGGTAAGCACTCAGCAATTCAAAGCGATCGCGCATCATAGTAGTTACATTCCCCTGGGGATAATTGTTTTTAGCTTGATTTTCAGCGAGTGAATCCCCGATACCTTGCTGATGCTGATTTTTATCCGATTCAAAGTTATAATTCATATTTCAAAGTTGCTTTTATTGGGGAAGGATGCCCCGGCTATTAGAATGATTTACTGCTTATTTATATTTTAAAAGAGAAGTTTTGATATGACAGCAAACATGACCAAATCTTCTCGATCGACCTCTAAAAGCACTATTGCTAATTACCATCGAGATATTTTTGCAATTCCAACTGCAATCTTTGGCGAGCTCTAGCAATTCTCGACTTGACAGTTCCCAGAGAAACTCCGGTCATTTCGGCTATTTCCTCATAGGCTAAACCTTCAATTTCTCTTAAAACAATTGTCGTGCGGAATACTTCAGGCAAATCTGCGATCGCCACCCGCAACTGGTCGTAAAATTCTCTAGTCGTCAAATCTTCATCAGGCCCCGGACTGTCGGCCGGAATTTCCCAATCAACCTCGCCATCTTCCAGAGCACGGGGTACGTCCAGCGACAGCGGAGTTCGCACCCGTTTGCGCTTCCGCAACTCGTCATAAAACAAATTAGTGGCGATGCGGCTCAGCCAGCCCCGAAATTTAACAGGCTCTTGCAAGCGGTTAATATTGCGGTAGACCCGAATCCACACTTCCTGAGCCAAGTCTGCTCGGTCTTGCCAGTCAGGGGCCAAGTGATAGAGTACCCTGTCTACGTGGGACTGATACCGCTTCAACAGTTCTGAAAAGGCAGTGCTTTCAGGTCGATTTCCTTCCTGACAACGCAACACCAAGTCATAATTAGAGAGTTTTTCGGCTGGCAATTGCACTCTTTGAACGGTCGCCACAACCGCAGACCAGGACACGGAAATAAAGTCGCTCATCGGTGGAATTGGCTCATCGAACATTCCACACTTTTTGACGCTAGCAGATCCCGATTGGTTCCCGCACTCGGAAACTGCCATCGGCTTGAGTCATCAGACACTCAATAGACTGCTGACTGCTTACTAATGCCCGACAACCTCGCACGCTCCAATACTAACCCAACTACTAGAACCGTCAGCCCAATGTTCCTTTTTCCAAATCGGTACATTGTGTTTGAGCGTATCTATGGCGTACTGGCAAGCTGCAAATGCCGAGTCCCGGTGGGGACAGCCAACAGCCACCAGTACGCTGATTTCGCCCACCTGCAAGTGTCCGACGCGGTGGTGAATGGCGACCCGATTGACATCGACCCACTGGCGGCGGATTTCCGTAGCTATTTGCTGGAATACTCGCACCGCCATCGGTTCGTAGGCTTGATATTCTAGGGAAATTACAGCTTGACCGTCAGTTTGGTTGCGGACTGTACCGCTCATCATTACCACGGCTCCGTTCGCGGGGTCATCTGCCAAAGCGTATATTTCCTCTACAGACAAGGGCGCTAAGGTAATGGCGAAGCTGTCTGATTCATGGCGTTGAGGAATTGTGCCGATCGAAAGTGCAGCGCTAGAGTTCATTGCCAAAGAAGTGGTGCTGGATAAGTTAATTGATCTTGACACAAATCAAGTCGCGATGGATTTGTCTTGCATTCTTGTCGGGGACACAGGGAGACTAATTTTTAGACCAATCTCGTAGCACGGGCAAGGACCCGACGCCATTGCCCCCACCTTCTGCACAAGTGCGATCGGCTACACTATGACTGGCCAGAACCAAATTAAGATTGTGCTGGAAGACGAGCGGGATGCTTGTTAGATCAAATTAACTGCCGATATTGCTGTAGTAATTCAATAAATAAGCACCCAAATAATTAGTGTCATTCGCAACTCAGTACAACCAATTCCCTACCCCAATCGATAACTTCTTTCCCTTTTTAATGACACACTTAAGTTTAATTATGCCCGGAGTTCTGATCCGCGTCGGCAAAATTTTTAACAGCAGATGTAAACTTTATTTATTTTTTTGTTCCGGAAAGCTACTTAGATGACATGATATACCTGTGCAGGGTTGAGGCAAATTGGCGGATACTAGGCAAAAGCAAAACCGTAACGCCCTTATGTGCCTTTTATGAAACATAAGTTAATAGTTTGGGCTGTTAATTGAGGTTTCGACCTGAGTCTGCACCAATAAATGTTAAAAACAATCACGAGGAAACTATGGAAGCACTAGCATTGAGCCACTCTTTTGTTGCTTATGAATCTCCAGAGTCCGAACTCCAAGTCAAGTCGTTAGACCAACTGGGCTTGAAAATTCCTAATTCTGCATGGATAGGCGTTGCAGGTATGGCAGTAGCTCTATCTGTTCTGGGTGTCCCAGGCGAAGCGCAGGCAAGTTGCGGCTACTCCCGTTGTGGCGGTCACAGCCGTCACAGCTACGCTGAAGTTGCCACCAACGGCGGCCGACTGAATATCCGTCACCGCCCCGATGGCTGTTCTCATGTCATCGGCAAGTTATACAATGGAGACAATGTGGCATTGACCGGTCGTTACAGAAACGGCTGGGCTCAACTCAAAGGTGGCGGCTGGGTGAAAGCCTCGTGGCTTTCCTAACTCTTAACTAGAGCACTTTACATTTCTAGAAAGAGTGTCGATCGTTACCCGGTAAAACCGGGTAACGATTATTTTAAAGAGGCGATCGATCCTGTAAATAATCGAATATCCGAAATTCCTGACTAACAACTAACAGCCTAAACTTTACCGCCGCCAATTAGATAAAGTAATGCCATCCGCACCGCCACCCCACTGGTAACTTGCTGAGAAATCAGGCTAAACTGGGCATCGTCCATCAAATCCGAACTAATTTCCACTCCCCGGTTAACCGGACCTGGGTGCAACACCTTCACATCAGGCTTGCAGAGTTTCAGCCGATCGCGCGTAATCCCGTACAAAGAATGGTACTCTCGTAAACTCGGCAGCAAATGGTCGCTCATCCGTTCCTTTTGCAGCCGCAAAGTCATCACAAAATCAGCATCGGCCAAAGCAGGTTCAAGCTGCCAATGCAAAAATAACTTGCCTTCCCTACCATCGCCACACTCAGCAAACAACAGCGGTAGCAAAGTTGGCGGCCCGGCCAAATGAACCTCTGCCCCAGAAGCCGTTAAACTCCAAATATTAGACCTAGCAACCCGCGAATGCAAGATATCCCCCACCACAGCAATTTTTTTGCCCGCTAAAAGTTCCAGCCGCGGACGTTCGGTATCTAACAGAGCACAAATAGTAAATAAGTCTAGCAAACCTTGCGATGGGTGTTCGTGCTGGCCGTCTCCAGCATTCAGAACGCTGACTCTCGAACCCAAGCGATCCATTTCCGAAGCAATCGTGCTGGGAACTCCAGCTTGTTCGTGCCGGATTACCATCAAATCCGTTCCCATCGCCAGATAAGTCTTAGCCGTATCCAGAATCGTCTCCCCCTTCGTTAGAGAAGAACTTCCCGGCGTAAAATTTAGCGTATCCGCCGACAGCCGCTTCGCCGCCAACTCAAAACTATTGCGAGTCCGGGTAGAAGGTTCAAAAAACAAATTCGCGACCACTTGACCCTGCAGGGCCGGCACTTTCTTCGTGCGGCGGCCGAGCACCTCCCGAAAACTGGCTGCAGTTTGCAGCACCGTATCGTATTCGTCCGAGGTAAAATCAGCCAGAGTGAGAATGTGTCGCCTTGTCCAAGTCATACAATTTTAGATTTTAGATTTTAGATTTTAGATTTTAGATTGACTCAATCAGGACGGATGATGGGTTTGGAACTTGCTGGTACGCCCGCTCAGCAGTCGCCTTTGAATGTTCGATCGACATTTACGGGTGGCGATTAACAGTATCCAACAATTTTCGATCGCTTTTGCGGTGAGTAGAGTTATAATCAGTTTATGTAGCTCAGACCCGACTCTCACAGCGAACCCAGCGTCGAAGGCGAAACAGGTGTGGTTTACCCGCAGGAAAGCGGAAATTACGCTCTAGCAGCGAAAGAGTAGTTGCAGTTTCTCCTACGCAAACTCAGCCTTGTCAAGAACAACCCGAACGCAGCCCTTGCATCTACCACTATGTGGAAACAATCGAGGCGGCCAACCTCCCACTGTCGATCGACAGCATATAGCGGGACATTTTAAAGATGATTAATTCTTTGAAGTCGGTCTTGACTCTTCAGTCCTGCTTATAGGCCCTTGTCAAAACGAACTCTGTTAAGATACAAGTTGAATATGTAGCTTCCCGACAAAAATCTACACGTATCTTGGCGAGACTGTTCTTGGCGAAACTGCGGTAAAAAGTGAGAGCTGGGAAGTGGTAATTACACAAGATTTAAACAATTCAAGAGGTATTATGAGCCAGCAGGTTATACAGCCGATGGTTAAGTTCCAGCGTCAGGTGCATTCTCTCGTCACGTCTGACATTATCAAACCGACAGACAGTATTTGGAAAATAGCTCTGCTTTACGGCGACGAATGGCCGTACTGGAAACAGCAATTGCTAGAGTTTGATTTTTCTATGCAAGACCCCGTGAGCGAGTTGATAGCTGTAGAAGCTTGGGACGAAGAATAACAGAGGAGACGGAGGACTGGGGTGTCGGAGAGAAATTTCGAGGTGATCGGGTAAATTTTCTTTCATAAATTTCCGTTGCTAGCTTCTTCCCTCTTCCCTTTTCCCTTTGCCCTCTTCCTAATAACTTGTGATTTTTGACTTGTGACTTTTGACTTCTATTAAAGGGAAGCTGCTAAAGCTCGAGCTAATTGTTGAGCAGTTTGAAAGCGATCCCCAGGCTTAGCTGCCGTGGTTCGCAAAATGGTCTCCCGCAGCTTGGGGGCGATGGTCGGAATATTTTCGAGCTTAAACCCGTAACCTCCAGCTATTTTGCCGTAAAAGTTTTGAGGGCTTTGGGCCGTCAGCAAAAAAATCAAAGTAGGTCCAATAGCATATAAATCCGACTGAGGGAGAGGCTGTCCCCGGTCTTGTTCTGGTGCGGTGTAGCCTTCAACGCCGATGCGAGTCCCTGGAGGAGTGCCGATTTCTTTAACGGCACCAAAATCCAGCACAGTAATGCAATTGTCGCGGTGGCGCACCAGCAAATTAGCAGGTTTAATATCCCGGTGGACGATCGGGGGTTTTTGAGAGTGAATGTAGTCCAAAACCTCACAGGTTTGGATCATCCACTCTATTGCTTGTTGGGGAGCAACAGGCCCGCGGTTGTAGATGCGTTTTTCTAAATCCTCGCCGTGGAGCATTTCCATCACCAAGTATTTTTTGCCCCCTTCCACAAAAAAGTCAA
This sequence comes from Microcoleus sp. Pol14D4, assembly GCF_036701245.1. Taxonomy (NCBI): domain Bacteria; kingdom Bacillati; phylum Cyanobacteriota; class Cyanophyceae; order Oscillatoriales; family Microcoleaceae; genus Microcoleus; species Microcoleus sp. Pol14D4. Next base: position 25,272 of record NZ_JAUBQM010000010.1, on the reverse strand, counting down.
AAAACTGAGGAATTCCCGGATGGTGGAGGGCCTTGAGAGTTTTAGCTTCACGTTCAAACAGTTCTTGAGCTTTGACTATTTGAGCCATATCAGCATTCATTTCCTTGAGGACTACCAGAGAAGCTGCGGGGGAACTTCCGGGTTGTTGAGCTTTCGCTTTATCTCGATCCCAGGCTAAAGTGGTTGTCCCCATACCGCCTTGGCCCAAAGTTCGCAGCACTTGGTAGTGACGGACTGTGCGATCGACTTTAATCGGTTCGCCGCAGTGGATGCAGAATAAATTCCCCGGCGGGTTTCCCGCGTGGGTACACCTCGGTGCCACGAGATTGACGGTGGGGTTCGCCTCAATCTTGCCACCGACTTCAATAGTAACCACTTGGAAATGCAGAATTGGGCCGCCCCGCGCCAACTGAATCAGGGCACCGTCGGATATCCAACCCTGAGACATGAGAATACCGTTCACCAAAGTGCCATTTGTCCCGGAATTGACTAAGTACCACTGGCTGGATCTCCCGCTATTAACTCTTTGCAATTCCAGATGCTGCCGCGACACTAGAGCATTGGGGATCACAACGTGATTTTCAGGAGAGCGGCCGATGCGAATAATGGATTCGCTCTCGAAACTCCACTGTTGCAGGGGGGTCTGTTTGTCTGGATCTAAAAGAGTCAGCAGCATTTTCGATTGATGTGGTTGAACTCCCTGATGTGGCAGTGAGAGTTGGCGGAAATTTACAGATTAGGGGCGTAGGGCTTTGAAAAATTAGAAATTAAAAATTAATTATGAGCTTTACAGGTGAGTTTCACTAAACCTTTATAATATCCTGATTGTGATTAAATATTCCATAAACCATGAATTTATAAATAGTTTTTTGGGAACAATTATTCATAAAATTTGTGAGGGGTCGATTGCTCCTTAAAACACAGCCGATCGATTTAACAATTGCAACAACAAAAACTAAGTAAACAATCGCTAAACTTTTACGTAAATTTGATGTAGCAGCAGATTGTGATGTCAGCCCCACATATATGTAGGGCGGACACTTCCCACCTATGCCCACCTTGCCACGATAGCGATCGAGTATAAAACAGATTTTGCATCATCCCGCCTGCTGACTCACTTCATTTTAGTTAATTTTTTTTCATTATACTAACTATTTTTTTAAGTGAAAGCTCTTGCAACTATGATGAATCCACTTACTATCAAGCCACTTTTTCCGGTAGATTCCCGGAACACAATCTCAAAATTAAGGCTACGGATAAATGGTTGGTACTTCACAGCTTTTCTGCAATCGTATGGGTCTGTAATCAGTTTTTGAACACTCAAACCGAAGCTGTTTTAACACCGGATACCTAGAAAACAGAGCGAGCAGTAAAACGTTGCCCGGAAACGGCAGAATCTGTTTTTTTTCTCTGCAACAGTTGCAGGTTTAACCCATGCCGTCACAGGGGGAATGTGCCACCTTTGAAAAAGTTGGCAGCATCCAAATTCTAAAATCGAAATGCGCCTACTTGCGCCCGAATGATAATTGCCGTGATATTGTCGTGACCGTTGCGTTTGTTGCCCAGTTCAATCAACTGAGCAACTCCCTGGTCGAGATCGGCTTGGGGATTGAACAGGGGTTCGAGAGTGTTCTGCCAGTGAGTTTCCAACAAATCATTATCTGTCAGGCCGTCGGAAGCCAAAATTAATAAGGTATCTTCGCACAAGTCTAAAAACTGCACGTCGGGCTTGAGAAAATTACTGTCTCGCGGGCCGAGGGCTTGAGTTAGTTGATAGGCGTCGGGACGGGCATAAGCAGTTTCCGGGTCAACCCCGCGCTTAATTTCGCGCTGACCTACTTCGTGGTCGGAGGTGATTTTTTCTAGGGTTTGTCCCTTTCTCAGTCGGTAGAGGCGGCTGTCGCCGACGTGGGCAACGGCGAATTGGGTGTCTTGAACTAAGACTGCGACTAGAGTTGTACCCATGCGGGCGCTGCCGGAGCGTCCGTCCTTTTGATTGATTTCAAAGATGGCTTTGTTGGCTAGCAGGACTCCCTCGCGGATGGTGTCTGCCGGAGGTAGTTGATTTTCCCAACGGGTTTGAAAGAATTCTCTGAGAGTTTCAGCGGCTAGTTGACTGGCTACTTCTCCGCTGTCGTGTCCGCCCATGCCGTCGCAGAGAATGTAAAGCCCTTTGGTTTGAAAAATACGACCGAAGGAACTTTCGAGTTTGTTTAGCTGAGTCCAGATGCTGAAGAAGTCTTCGTTGTGGTCGCGCGTGCGGCCAACATCGGTGAGGCCTGCGTCTTCTAAGCTGTAAATCTGGAGTGGCATGGGCTGGGTTAATACTTCGCCAACGTCGGGGTGCGACTCGTCGGTGCCGCGGAAAGGCCGGCGCGCCGGGGTTGAGCTTGGTGAAGGTGCGGGTTGGAGTTCGAGGGGAACAGTTTCTAGGCGCGATCGCAACTCTTCGATTGTGCTAATCTCGCCTCTGTACATTTGTTGCAGCAGTTCGAGCAATGCGCCAAACTGAGTGCGATGATCGGACTGGCTAAATATCACCTGCCACAATTGCCCCAAATCTACCAGTTGCAGGTTTGATCCCACGGGTTCGGGATAGAGGTATTGCAGTCGCAAAGAAGCCAAGGAAAAGGAAGAGTCGGGGTTGACTCGCAAATTTGTCAGTTCCAACAAGCTTTGCCGACAGCGCCAGGGTTCTAGGGCAGCCCACAGTTCTGTCATTTCGTGTAGCCAATATAAAATTTGCTGGGTGGAAGTTTCGGGTTGACTCCAGCGTTCTACCAGCAGCGGCCATTGGGAGCAGTCTTCTAGCAGCAGCACTGCCTGTTCGTTCTCTGACCAGCTATCGTGAATGACTGGCAGGTTTTGAGAGAATTGCCACCGCAGTGCCAGATAAGGTTCAGCTATGCCTTGGCAAAGCTCTGCTAAGGCGGAATTGGTTGAATTTTCTCCGCCTGTGATTGCTGCGGTATAGGGGGATGTTCGTCTGGCGACGCTAGCAGAGTTGGCTGCTAGCATGGCTTTGAGGGGTGACATTTCGAGCGGCTGACAGTCCAATACTGTTACTGCTACTGTGTCTGAGCGTTTTCTCGGCGGCACGGTTTCTAGGAGTTGGTAGCGCTGCTGAGTGTCTAAATAAGCTCCGGCTGGCTGGGAAGGGATTAAATATTCTGAATTGGGGATGGGGAATTCTGGAGATGGAGGGGAGGTGTCAGCTATGTTTGGGCTGTGGGGGTTCTCGGTTGCTTCCTGGATTTGTTTAGGCTGTGGTGCGGTTGTAAAATTCTGTTCAGATGGGGTTATTTCGCGCTCTGGTGCGGTAGTAGAGCTTTTTTCTGTTGTTTGAAAGGATGCTGGTGCGATCGCCCCCACGGCTACCACAGCGTCTATTTCTGGGCTGCTGAATTCGCCGTCGCTTGGCTGTGGAGAAGTTGGTTCGACGGCTATTGGTGGTTCGGCTGGGGTGGTTATTTCTGTTTTAATGGCGTCTGTGATTGGTTCAGGAGAGTTTTGGCGCGATGCGGTTTCTGGAACCCTCTCTGGTTTTTCGGGAAACTCGGCTGGGGGTAGGGTTGACTCGTCTGCCTCGACTGCTGGAAAATTCGATCGACCGCAGATAATCGCCCGCCACACTTGACCTGTTGCGACGCCGCAATTCTGACATAATGCGGCGCTAAAAGCGACTTGGGCACCGCATTCGTGGCAAGGTTTGTAAATTAGGGAATTTCCGCATTGTTGACAAAACTTGTTTGGATTGGGATTTTCAAATTGGCAGCGGGGACAGAGAAGCATAGGGGTTTTAAATTGGAGATGGGCGATCGAGTTTGGCGGTGAGGAGTTTTGGGTTTTGGGCTGTGAGTTAGGAGTTATGAGTTTTGGGCCTGACTCGCAACGGATAACTCGCATTGCCCTATGCCTTATTTTATCGGGATGAATTCAGAACTAAGATATTTCTTAGAACTGAGATGTTGCCGCCGTGTCAGGAATAGACCTCTTAAGCCAGACCCACAAAAATTTCTCTCGCTTCTGGGGCCCAAAAGCCAGCCCCACCAGTGGTAACAGCGTGTGTAACCCACAAGCAAAGCTATCTCATGAGTGCAAGGGGCATCCTGCCTATGCTTAACAATGGTGCAATATCTCAGTTAGAAGGGAATTGCTGTAGAATCTTCTTGGAAAACGGTTTCTCGCGCGATCGAAACAATGGTGGAGAGGGGTACTTCACAGAAATATTTCCGCCGGAATTGTTCTTCGGAGACTGCTGCTAGGAATTGCGCTGCAAAACGGGCGGCAATCGGGGAATTTGGCACTGAGAATTGAATGGATTGGCTATCTAATAAGGGTTTGGGGATTTGATCGGGCGCGTCTTGGTGCTGTGCGGTTTCGGGTTGTCTGGCGATGTGGAAAGCTCGATCGCGGTAATTGATTTTGAAACCGAGAGATGTTAGGGTTTTAAACCCCAGTTGCAGCGATGTGTCGCTGATGCCGAGTTTTTGGGTTAGTTGCTGTCTGGTGACGGGTCTTTTGGTGCGGCTGAGGTATTTGGCGATGCCGATTAACTGTTGGCAGATTTGCTGTGGGGGTACGAGTGGGGGTAATGTATAGGCGATCGCGAGTTTTTTCTGAGTGTGCTGTGCTTGCCGAAACCAAATCCGCAATTCGTCCCAGCTTGCGGGGCATTCTTTGAGGACGAGCGAGTTTTCGCGATCGACCATTTCGGAATTGTAAGCTAGATTGTCGATCGGCATTTGAGATTGTAAGTTTGTGCTGGCTGCTAACAACTCTTCATCGTTATTTCTATTGCGCCAGTCTACGATCCAATCTATTTTAGTCTGGGAATTTATTTTGTTGTCTTCCGTGCGTTCTTGCACTGATACGAGGCGCACTTCATACCGCGATTTGTAAGTATTAAAATCGAGTTCAACGGTGACATCGCACCGGCCTTGGGGAACTTCATTTTGATTGTGTCCCCACCAAATGCCGGGAAATCCCGTATCGCTAGATTCATCCCTAATTGTAAATTCTGTTTTGATATATTCTACTTTTTGCCCTTTCAAGTCCTTGATTTTTTGATTCCACAGATTGTCAAACCAGCAGTTTTCAATCAGCAATTTGGGGGCGGGGTTGCCCATGCCGCAAGGTTCGAGCAATTTTAATTCTTGAAATAAGTCCTTTCCTAATTCGGAGACAGTAATTTTTAGGTCTGCTTGAACGGGGGCGGCTGTTAAACTATCTGTACTGTATTGTTGTCGCAGTTGCTGATTTATCGCATCGGTAAATAGGGGGATATTTTCAACAGGGAGACTCAATCCGGCGGCGAAAGGATGACCGCCAAATCTGTGCAATAAATGCGCTTGATCTTTGACTAATTGGTAAAGGTCGATTTGATTGGCGGAACGTGCGGAACCCCTGGCAATTTTGGATGGGGAAAGTGTTGGTGATTCTGAATCTAAGAAGGAGGTAAATTGCATTTCTGGGGCATTTTCATTAATTTTTTCGCTTCCTTCTGTGCTGAATAAAATCACGGGGCGGCCGTATTCTTGGGCGATTTGTCCCGCTACTAATCCTAATACTCCTACGGGCCATTGGGGGTCGCTGAGGACGATGACGCTAGTAGTTGAGAGGTCGAGTTTGGCTAATTTGTTGGCGGCATCTTTGGCAACATCTTTTTGTAAAGATTTGCGCCGGGAGTTGGCAATTTCGGTTAAATTTGCTAGTTCTTCGCAGCGTTTTTTGTCGCGGCTGGTGAGGAGTTCTACGCAGAAGCTGGCATCGCCTTGAATGCGGCTGACGGCGTTGATGCGGGGGCCGAGGCCGAAGGAAATGTCGGTTGGGCGATCGCCCGATCTTTTGCACAATTCGAGCAATTTTGCAACTCCTGGGCGGGTGGGATTTGCGATTTGTTTTTGCAGTTGTTGGATGCCGATTTGTGCTAGATAGCGGCTGTCTCCTGTAAGTTGGACTAAATCGGCAATTAACCCGATCGCTACTAATTCTAATAAATCTATGAGCGGGCGCTGCGGAATATCCGGTAATGTGTGATATAAGGCTTCAACTAATTTGTAAGCTACTCCAACTCCTGAAAGGTTAAATAGTTGGTGGTTTGGGGGGAAATAGCGGGGATTGATAATGGCTGTAGCTGGCGGGCGATGGTCAGGTAATGTATGATGGTCGGTGATAATTGTATCGATATTTAAGCTGGTGGCGTATTCGATTTCGGCGATGTTTGTACTGCCAGTATCACAGGTAATAATTAAGCTAATTCCAGATTGGGCTAAGGCATCTATTCCCGGGATGTTGAGTCCGTGAGATTCGGTTAAACGGTTGGGAATATAATAAATTAGTTGGTTGTTTTGAGCAAAAAATTCTCCCAGTCCGTCCCAAAGTACGGAAGTTGAGGTAATACCGTCGGCGTCGAAGTCTCCCCAAATTGCGACTTTTTCACCGCTGTTTCGTGCTTGCTGGATTCTTTCTATCGCCCAGTTCATTTCTAGTCCGAATTCAAAGGGACTTGCAGGTTGATAAAGTTTGGGATTTAAGAAACCGGGTATTTGTTCGGGATTGTGAATTCCTCTATACCACAGAAGTGCGGCGGCATAGTTTCCGGGGAGTTCTGGTGCGTGGTTTCTGACAGCTTCGATCAGCCAAGCTGGGGGTTGGGGTAAGAGTTGATTTTGCCAGTTTTGAGGTATTTCTGCCATTCGATTTTAGATTTTAGATTGTGACCCCAGATGAATCCGAGGGCTTTTTTGTATGTTAAATAAAACTTAAGCGAGTCACTGTTTCCCAGGCAGAGCCGGGGAACCGATTTCCAGAGGCTCTGCCTCGCTTAATATCGGGAAAATTGGAGGCAGAGCCTCCGTATAGGCGTTACCAGGCAGAGCCTAGTAACGAGTAAAATATGGGGGCTTGTTTATATATTAAATAAATATTTCGTCGATTATAGCAAGATTTGGTAGCCAATCTGTGGGAGTTTCTGCGAGAAGATATGGTGAGGGAGTTTTTGTGTCTGGTGTGCGGTTGCAGCGAGTGGCAAATTGACAGGAATCGCAAAGATTGGAACTAATTTCTACTTGGGGTAAGAATTCGCCGCCTTCGGTATAGCGCTGTCGCCAGTCGGTTAGCTGCTGCAATAGGTGGGCTAAATCTTGTTTTGTGCGATCGTGCTCTGTTTGGTTGTAAGAAAATGTGAGTTTTTGCGGCGGTTCTTCTCCTTGCAGTTGTACGAACCAGTATGTCATGGAAACTTGTTCGGGGGAATAGTCGCTGGTTTCTACTAAGACGTATAAATAAAGGCGAGTTTGCCAACTTTCGGCTATCCATTTTGATTTTTGAGGGCGGGGATAGGTTTTCCAGTCGAGAATTTGGGCGGCGTTTGGTTCGGCTATTAGCAAGTCATAGATAACAGTGAATAGGTAGTCTTGGAAAATTAGGGTGCGGGGGTGTTCGGCTTGGCGGAAAATTCGATCGCTATTTTCTGAATTGGCGAAAAGTTCGGGTGCGGTGTTGATAAATGCTGCCACACAGCGTCCCAGTTCGGGGTCTTGTTGAATGATAAATTCAAGGGGAAGTCCGAGTTCTCGCTGCTGCATTAATAGGTGAAAGTGGCTTCCCCATGTGAGTTTTTCTTTGTGTTCTGGGGAGGCGGTGGTGGCGAGTAGTTCGAGGTAGCTGTGTTGGAATTTGCGGGGGCATTCTTCGAGGATTTTGAGTTGGGTTTGGGAAAGTCGGAGCATTTTCGGGTGTGATGTTGTTGGTTTTTGGTATGGTTTTGTTATACTTTTTATGAAAAATTTGTAACAGTTTGTGCGCCCAAACTATATCTTGTTCTCAGATGAATTTAATTCAATCATCAACATCGGTGAACAGGGCTGATAAATCTCGATAACCACTCACAACTCGAAAGATTTCTATATCCTGTCCGATCCGCATATAGAGTATAAGATAGTTATCCATCGGGAGACTGCGTAGACCTGATAAAATTTCGTCTCGTTGTCGTTCAGGTTGGGAAAGTGAGCAATTTTGGCAAATTTTGCGTCGATCTTGCTTAAAAAGCGATCGGCTATATCGAGTCCCGATTGACGAGGGATGTAGTCTACAATTTGCTCGATGTCTTGAATTCCGGGTTCGGTGAGGCGAAATTTGGGAGTCATGCTTCTGATGAACTGTAGCGCGATGCCTACGGCTGGCTACGCCTACGCAGGCTGGTGCGAATTTGTGCGATTGCGATTGCACCGTCTACAACTTGATTGCGTTGGGATGCTTGCTGGCCAATCACTGCGTCTCGTTGAAGTTCTTGCAGTCGTCCTTGATAAATGTCTTCTTTTTGTTCCAGGAGTTGAATGGCTGCGAGGATGACTTCGATCGCACTTTTGTATTTGCCAGTCGTGAGTTGACGCTGCACGAGGGCTTCGACTTCAGGTGACAAAACAATTTGCATGGCGCTTGAGAGTATAAGTGTTGATTCTATTGTAGGCGCTTCCCTACGGGATAGCTGCGCTCGTGCGTACTTCAGTTATATTGTTTTGGATTAACGGGCGATCTTAATTTACTCACAAATCCTATAGCAAGACTATATGATTTGTGAGAATTTACCATAACTGTGAAGCTTGGGAAAACCAAATATCTGATAATGAGTAACTAACTTAAATATATATAGCAATCCTGTATGAATTGTGAACAACTTGCATGGGTAATGCCCCCGTGTCTACCTTACTCTTAGAGGGGCAACCACGGGGGATTCATCCTACTTTTAGTCCGGTTGCAAGTCAAAGACTACGACAAGCGTTGCTTGAGGCATCAGTTGACGCAGACACAGCAAGTGCCCGTCAGCATCCGATCGACTGCGAAATCGCCCCACAATCGCCCGCTGCATACTGGGCATGAGTTTGGCGATCGCCCAAGGGTAAAGGCGTTTTTGGTACGCGATCGCCCCAGGATTCGCTGCCAATCCCTGTTGATAACCGTTTTGTGGCATGATGGTTTAGTATCCTCTATGGACTACAGGAAAGGGCGTTAGTAAGTCTCTTGCCGGAAATCGACTAACGCCTCTACTACTATGATTAAACACCAAATAGGTCATATCCGTCAACTATTGACGGTAAAACTTAACGTTTTGTCCATCAAAAGGTTCTGTCAGCTATGGATCTGAGAGCCTTAAGAGAACGTGCAGGGCTGAAAATTATAGACGTAGCACATATACTAGAATGTGCGGAATCTTCAATTCGCAACTGGGAAAAGGGTCGAACATTGCCAAAAATGGAAGTTTGGCAAGTATTCCGAATGCGGGACTTGTATCGATGTACCGAAGCGGAGTTAGTGCTAGCTGTCAGAAAGTCAATGCCGGTGGAAAAAAAAGAACAGGAAAAACCGACGGAGTAAGAATACTGATGAAGCCTTGAATTGTTTGCAGAAGTGATATATTTTTGATTTTTAACCGCAGATGAACGCGGATAAACGCGGATGAAAGTGCGATCGCACTTAATCACACATCACAAAATCACTCTTTTGTCAATACAAATACGCTGTCTTTATTCCCCCGTCCAATCCGCAAATCTTTATCCAAATAAGTGATATCCAGCCATCCCTGCTGTTCGCGAGTATCCAGCCCGAAATCTACAGCAGCGAACTTTTTACCCGACTCAATCTCATTGATAAACTTCCCCGGAGATTCATAGCCAATCAACCTGCTTAAACCTACTATAGACCGCTCAAACTTCACTTGCACTCGCCGTTCGGAAGTTGGCTCAAATCTCGCAGCTACACTGACAATTCCTTCCAAATAAGGCAAGCCGTAAAGTTCGCCAATGTTATAAATTTTAGATTCTTTGACGCGGATAGATTGATAAATTTGACCCAATTTCACCAAGGGAAAACTGTCAAGATTCAGCAGGTCGCGGCTGGTGGTGTACAATAACCGCCAGTCACCATTTAAAAGCTCTGCGGCTTCGATAGGGCGCGGTGTGGGGTTGTAATCTTCCAATTGGGCGATCGCACTTAAAATCGCTTGCTTGTCGCTAGCCGTAGCCAGCAAACCTCGATTCTTACCAGCAATTATCTCTAATAGTGCAGATTTTCTAAGCATAGTTTTGTTGGTTGACTGTTGACTGTTGACTGTTGACTGCTACAAATAACAAATAACCAATAACTAATCAGTAATCACTAAAATATCAAATTTCACCAAATAAAGCAAAGTCCGATACAGGTAGGCTAATTCTTGCTCGTTTTTAACGTAGCGCCGGATAACTTCCCCCACGCCGATCGCACCTTCCTGCTTAATTGTATCCAAGATCTCCATCTGAATGCTAACAGATCTTCTCCTATCCTCACCAAAACTGGTAAACCTAATTGTCTGTACCTGCTTTAAAAGTTCTGGTGTGGCGATCGCACCCAGACTCAGCATCATCTCATTGCTTAAACTTCTAGTCGCATAATTACCCAATACCCGAAACGGATCGTCGCCTAGGGGATAAGGCGGCTTCCCAGGTTTTAAAGGTGCTGACTCCGGTGCCGCAAGGCGAATTTCTGCTAATTCCCGCCACAATTGTTCGTAAGCAGCAATTACTACTTTCCAATCATAAATTTCCCTCGCCCTTTGTCTGGCATTTTCCCCCATCCGCTTTCTCAATTCGGGGTTTTCAATTAATTGGCACAACGCCAGGGTGCAAGCATCAATGTCAACTGCTGTGGCGAGGGAAGTGTGACCCATGTAAGTCGGCCAATTTAAGCTGCCGTCAAGATAATTTAGGGCTAAATCTAAACAAGATTCTGGGGGCGGGATGAGTGTGGGAATGCGGAAGCCGTCTATTTCGTGGCGTACAGATTCTTTGTATCCGTTCCAATCGGAGACTATTGCAGGCAGTCCGTTCGCCATGGCTTCTATTGGTGTCAGTCCGAAGGATTCTTGAATGTTGTCGGAAAGCGAAATGAAAATGTCGGCTGCAGACCAAATATTTATTCTAATTTCGGGCTGTCTCCCATCTAAAAAAATAGCATTCACCGACGGACAAAATATTTGTGCGCTATTTTTAAAGTCGGGTTCTTCTCTCGGATCTTCGATCCAACCGGCTTGAATTAAGTGGATCTTGGCTTTTGTGTGTTGTGATGCCCGTTCTAGGGCGATGTACATGGGTACCGGATGAGCTTTTGCAGAAAAAGTCAATCGACCGACAAATAACACGACAATATCTTCGGGAGAAATGCCGAGTTCTTGTCGCAGTTGGCGGCGACTATTAACGGCTTCCACACCCTGCGGAAACGCGCTGCAATCGACTCCTAGGGGAATAACGGGGAATTTAACCAAAATCTCCGGTTTACCGCCGTTGCGCTGGGCTAAATATTCAGACCACTCGGTCATAACTCCTTCTACTGCTGTTTTCACGGCGGCAGAGGTGCAGATCAGGGCGTCCCAAGGCTGCATGGGTGCGGTGATCAAATCGCCGATCGCCCCCATGATGTATTTTGTACCGATCGTGTGAGTAACGCCGCAAACGCTGTAGGCCCGCTGATCGACAAATCTGCGGGCCCAAACCATCTGCGATAGAACCGGATCGGGTCGGTAAATTGTCCCCGGTTGAGATAGCAAATCCGGTCGTTCCATGGGAATCCAGCGGACTTTCCGAGGTGTTTGCAGCCAAGGTTGGATGTGCGAACAAAACTCTTTAAAGGTTGTTTCGCTATCGGCGCAACAGTAGAGAGAGTCGGCGGTTCCGTGTTGTACTAAGCTTTTGAGAAACCCTTCTCCGGCTGAATGACGCCCCAGAAGTTTTTTGCCTCCAGTGTGGTAACCCTCTTTGCTGTATAAAACTGCTGCCGTTGTATCCATTCTGAGATTTATTGCTTGAGAGTTGACTGAAGAAGCCAGAGGGCATGCGGGTTCAGGCTTTGATGAAAAACCAGGAGACTGTTGTGAATCAACGCCTTGCCGTTAGCGAAGCTTGCAGAATAGGATCGCCGCGCGTCCCGCGATATCTTAAAGACGATCGTCTTAGATTACAATACTTACGGCTAAAGAAGGATTGGCAAGACCGGATTTTAGTGCTATTCTGAGGCCCATGCTTGGGGGCGATCGCCTTTTGGGTCTCCCATCTTATCCGATCCGGAACCAAACAGTGCCTGTGGTATAATGCTTTAGCCTTGCTAAATGCCCGATTTGCAAGTGCTCGATCAAAGCAGCAGTTCGTCGGCAAAACGTTACCTCACTCGATCGCGTCTTTGTCTTTAAAAACCGATAATCATGTACAACCCATCTCTGCGTCAAATTCCTCGCCACTTACCTGCGGATGTAATTCCATTAAAACAGCAATCTTCTCTTTTAGACTGGTTGGAATCTAACAATCGCCTGTTAGCAAGGGATGTCCAAGAACCCGACTATCTGCACGAAGAAGAAATTTCTGAACTTATGGCAGTTGACGACAGTCCTTACGATGATTTAGAAGAGGAAGTAGAAGAGGATGTGAGTGTAGGCGAAGAATAACGGGTAGAAGGGTGAAGAAATCAACCGGAAACAGGGAAGAAAAACTAAGAGATTTCTCAATCTCCTGTATCGCACCCTATTCCCCCATTGTCAATTGCTTATTCTCAAATAGTGTGTGGTGAGGAGTGTTATGGATAACTTTTTGGATGAGAAAATCCCTTTTAGTCTGCCTTTCAAACTTACAGGCAAGAATTTATTCCTGCTGCTGGGTTTGGGGCTCGGCATTTTAGCGATCGGTTTAGATGTAGCAGCGGGTAGATTTTTGAACTTACCTGCATCGCTATTTATCCCGCTAGTTGTTTGTGCTTTAGTTGCGTCGGGGTTGGGCTATGCAGTTGTGCCCGTACTCCAGCAACTAAAAGCAGGACAGATAATTCGCGAAGATGGCCCCCAAGCCCACTTGAAAAAAGCGGGAACGCCGACAATGGGAGGCATCTTTTTTGTACCGGCAGGGGTAGCAGTCGCTTTACTTTGGTCTAAATTTAACTCAGATGTTGTTGCCGTATCGGCTTTAACTTTAGCTTACGGTTTCATTGGCTGGATCGATGACTGGCAAATTCTGCGACGTAAGTCGAACAAAGGTATTTCCCCTCGGATGAAATTGGCTTTGCAAATAAGTTTTGCTGCTCTATTTTGTCTGTGGCTGATGTTTCATCAACCTGCTATTTCTACAAATGTTGCTTTGCCTTTCGGTTGGGTATTGCCATTAGGTTTGCTGTTTTGGCCACTGGCTGGTTTTGTTCTAGTTGCCGAAAGCAATGCTACTAATCTTACTGATGGTGTTGATGGATTGATGGGCGGTTTGGGCGCGATCGCACTTTTGGGATTGGGCGCATCTGTAGCCTCAACTTCGCCAGAATTAATGATATTTTGCGCTTGCATCAGCGGCAGTTGTTTCGGTTTCTTAGCACACAACCGCAATCCAGCCAAGGTGTTTATGGGCGATACAGGTGCTTTAGCTTTGGGCGGTGCGTTGGGTGCGGTAGCTTTATTAACAAATAGCCTTTGGATATTATTAATTATCAGCGGAATTTTCTTTGTAGAAACGCTGTCAGTAATTGCTCAAGTAGGTTATTACAAAGCTACAAAAGGGCCTGATGGCATCGGCAAGCGTCTGTTAAGAATGGCTCCACTGCACCATCATTTAGAGTTGTGCGGCTGGTTGGAAACTCAGGTTGTTGGCATTTTTTATTTAACTAATGGGGCGTTAGTGTTAATGATTCTGATGTTGACAAGAAACAGTTGAGAAGGGACTGCGTGACGGATTGCACAGGGGATGTAAGAGATATTTTCTACTATTTGAAAGAAACAGGCAAGATGCCTGTTCCACAAGAACCGAAGGCAGTTGTGGAACAGGCATCTTGCCTGTTTAAGGCTCGGAAGTTATAATTTTGACAATATATATCCCCGTTAATGCAAGGGAACTTAGTAACGCTTTTTAATTATTTGAAGAACCGGGAAGAGGCTTATAGCACAAAGGAAGAACTACATTTGCTTATTTATCTTCCTTAGCCTCCTTAGCGCCTTCGCGGTTCGTTTAATCTTACTCAATATTAGTTATGCTATCGTTTACGGTTGTTTGTGAATGACTAAAACGTTTTTACCGGAGGTTTCGGTGGTTGTGCCTGTTTACAACGGCGAGATGGATTTGCCGGAGTTAATCGAGTGCCTGCGATCGCAAACTTATCCGCCACACAGAGTAGAATATCTATTAGTAGACAACAACAGCCGCGATCGCACTTCAACCATCCTCCAAACAGCAGCCTTTAACTCCCCCTCAGTCCCCCCTTTGGTAAGGGGAGAAAGCAATTTCAATCAAATAACCATTCGCCACCTCACCGAAAATCAGATTCAAAGTTCCTACGCCGCCCGCAATCAAGGAATTCGCTCATCCACAGGTGAAATCATTGCATTTACCGATGCAGACTGTCGCCCAAAATCTGACTGGCTGGAAAATTTAGTTAAGCCATTCGTTGACTTACAAATAGGAATTAGCGCTGGGGAAATACTCGCATTGCCCGGTAAAACTATCTTAGAACAACACGCCGATCGCCAAAATATTTTATCTCAAAAACATACTCTCGCTCACCCTTTTTGTCCCTACGGTCAAACCGCCAACTTAGCTTTACGGAGGCTAGTTTTAGAACAAATAGGATTATTTCGCCCTTACCTTACCAGTGGTGGCGATGCTGACTTGTGTTGGCGGATTTTGCGGGAAACATCCTATAAAATGTATTTTGCGGAAAATGCGATCGTCCGACACCGCCACCGTTCTACAATAAAACAGTTGCAAAGTCAATGGTATCGGTACGGCGAATCTAATAAATATTTGCACGAACTCCACGGTGTCGATTTGATGCGAGAATTCACAACAGGGGAATATTGTTATCGCCTAGCTAGATGGCTGTTCAAGGAATTGCCTGTGGCTGCTGCCAAAAGTGTGTTAGCGAAGCCCTTGAAGAGGATCGCCCCAGCCGAGCTGGTAGATTTGTTTAATACGCCGATCGGTCTTTTGAATGTTAGGGCAAGGTCGATGGGGCAGCGCCAAGCCAAACTTCCTTTAGCAGCTTGGGACATTGAGCGGTTTTAATATTTTAGACAATTAATGATTGTTCGATCGCACTGGCGATCGACAAATATTCCTTTGCATGCAATCCGCCCCTCTATATACGTATAAGTATAGTTTATAGGTACAGATAAATATGCTGAATCAGAAATATGAAAATTTCACGCAATACTTAATATAAAATTAATAAGTCTATTCTGAAGCGCTCGGTTTGACGAGGCGAAGAAACTCAGAGGCAAACCCCTAAATTTTCTTTACTTCTGCCTTCGGGCTTTTCACTGCTGTCGTCAGCGCGAGCGGAATTATTCTCAGATTTTTAAATTTTTGTAACCTTTACAAGTAATGCCAATGGATCAAATCTTAGTCCAGACCGTTTGGTTTATACCTTGCTATCCACTCATCGGCGGAGTTCTGTCAATGCTGTGGTTTCCAGCAGTTACCCGCCGCACGGGACCAAGACCATCCGGTTACGTGAACGCCATATTAACCTTGTTCGCTTTCTTACACGGGGTCATAGCCCTAACAGCTATCTGGAACCAACCGGCGCAACACCAGTTGATTCCTTGGCTGAATGTAGCAGGTTTAGACTTAACCATTCCCGTTGAAATCTCTGCTGTCACCGTCGGGGCGACAGTTTTGATTACCGGACTGAACTTGCTGGCGCAGATTTATGCTTTCGGTTACATGGAAATGGACTGGGGCTGGGCTCGGTTCTTTTCTCTGATGGGGCTGTTTGAAGCTGGGATGTGCGGCTTGGTACTGTGCAATTCCCTGTTCTTCAGCTACATGATTTTGGAAGTTCTGACTTTGGGTACTTACCTGCTAGTCGGGCTGTGGTTCAATCAGTCTTTGGTGGTGACAGGAGCCCGCGACGCTTTCTTAACCAAGCGGGTGGGTGACTTATTCCTGCTGATGGGAGTAGTCGCAATTCTGCCGCTGGCTGGAACTTGGAATTTTGACGAGTTGGCTGTTTGGGCCCAGACTGCAAAGCTTGACCCGACTGTAGCGACGTTGCTGACTTTAGCTTTGATTGCCGGTCCGATGGGTAAATGTGCTCAGTTTCCCTTGCACCTGTGGCTGGATGAGGCGATGGAAGGCCCGCTACCGGCGACGATTTTGCGGAACACCGTAGTTGTCGAAACTGGTGCTTGGATATTGATTAAGTTGCAACCGGTGATTGCTTTGTCGCCGATCGGACTGAAGACAACTATTATTGTAGGCGCTGCGACGGCGGTTGGTGCTTCATTAATTGCGATCGCCCAAATTGACATCAAGCGCACGCTTTCTTATATAGTCAGCGCTTACATGGGCTTAGTATTTATCGCCGTCGGCACCGGACAAGCCCAGACAGCCCTGACATTGATATTTGCCTACACCTTCGCAATGGGTTTGCTGGTGATGAGCATCGGTTCGGTAGTTTGGAACAGCGTCACTCAGGATGTCCGAGCTCTCGGCGGTTTGTGGGGAAAGCGGCCAATATCGGCCATATCGTTTATTGTCGGTAGCGCTGGATTGGTGGGACTGCCGCCCTTCGGCTGTTTCTGGGCTTTAGAAGACTTCACATCCGGGCTTTGGGAAACTCACCCTTTCTTGTTAGGAATAGTGCTGTTTGTAAACGGCGTCACTGCTTTTGGCTTGGTGCGCGTCTTCGGTTTAGTTTTTGGCGGCAAACCAAAGCAAATGACCGAACGTTCGCCAGAAGTTCACTGGCCTTTCATCTTGCCGATGACTGTTTTAATGGGCTTTACTTTGCACGTTCCGCACGTGCTGGCAACGTGGCAGTTATTGCCTGGGGCGAGCTTTAATTATACCGCCACTGGACTGCTAGTTTTGTCAACGGCGATCGGCATCGGTGCAGGAGCATTTGTTTACCTGAACGAGAAATGGGAAAAACCCGTGCGAATCGGTTCTCAAGCCCTGCAAGACTTTTTTGCTTACGACTTTTACACCGCCAAACTTTACCGCGTGACAGTGATATTTGCAGTTGGTTTGGTTTCGCAAATCATCTCCTGGGTCGATCGCAATATTGTTGACGGATTTGTGAACTTAATCGGTTTTGCAACGGTTTTCGGCGGGCAGAGCCTCAAATACAACGTTACGGGTCAAACTCAGTTTTACGCCCTGACAATTCTGTTGGGAGTAGCAGTTTTGGGACTGCTGGTAAGCTGGCCTTTGCTAGCTCGATTGTCGCTAATTGTGGGCGGGTAAAGAAATATAAGGTTGAAGATTTTAGGTGACAGTTTTAATCTAAAATCTTAAAAACATGAAGTCTTGAACAAAGATTTCAAACTAGAGACAACAAGGCAGCATAGATGAACTCAAACAACAGACAATTCAATCTTTCCCGACGCAATTCGCTTAAATTTGTCGCAGGTGCTATTGGTACAGGGATACTCGCAGCAGGAGCAGGCGCTGATTTGGCTGCACCCGAACCGGCAATTGCTCAAAATGACTTGACTCCCGATGCGGCTCTAAAACAGTTAATGGACGGGAACAAACGGTTTGTTGACAGAAAACGCCTAAATCCCCACCAAGACTTTGGGCGCATCACCGAAGTGGCCAAATCTCAAAAACCCTTTGCTGCTATTCTCGGCTGTGCAGATTCCCGCTTTCCTTCGGAAATTATCTTCGATCAAGGATTTGGAGATTTATTTGTCTGTCGCGTGGCAGGAAATGTTGCTACCCCAGAAGAAATTGGCAGCCTGGAATTTGGGGCGCTGGTACTGGGAGCAAAAGTGCTTGTGGTAGTCGGGCATGAAAGGTGCGGTGCGGTAGACGCAACCATCAAAGGATCTCAAGTTCCCGGTCAAATTGGCAGTTTGATCGACGCCATTAAGCCGGCTGTAGCAAGCTCGAAAAACCAACCGGGCGATAGTCTAGAAAATGCCGTCAAAGCGAATGTTATGCTGCAAGCTAACAGGTTGAAAGCCTCTCCAGTTATCTCTAAGTTAATTCAAGAGAATAAACTGAAAGTTGTTGGTGGATACTACGATTTAGATACGGGGACGGTCACTATTATTCCTGAGTAGTGAGGGAATTTGGAATTGATAATTGGGGTAAAGTTTAACATCTAAACTCTCAAATTATCAAAGACAAGAGGCTGCAAAATTGATTGTTCACTCTTCACTCTTCACTTCACACATTATGCTTAGTGCCTTGCTCTGGTTGCCCGCGTTGGGCGCTGCGGTAGTCGGGTTCCTGCCCGGAAATATCAATGGAATGCGTCTGCGTTCAATAGCCTCGGCTTTTGCAGCAGCTATTTTCATTTTAAATATCTGGCTGTTGACTCAATTCGATCCAGCCAATTCGGGACTGCAATTTCAAGAATATTTGCCTTGGATTCCACAATTAGGTTTGAGCTACAACTTGGGCATTGACGGCTTGTCCTTGCCGCTGCTGGTTTTAAGCGCTTTGCTGACGCTATTAGTCATTTACGGCACTGGCGAAAAGATGGAGCGCCCCCAGCTTTACTATGCTTTGATTTTGCTGATCAATGCTGGTATTGCCGGAGCTTTGATGTCTCAAAATTTGCTGCTGTTTGTACTGTTTTACGAAGTAGAATTAATTCCTTTTTACCTGTTGATTGCGATTTGGGGCGGAAAGCAGCGGGAATACGCTGCCATGAAGTTTTTGATCTACACGGCAGTTTCGGGACTTTTAGTGCTGGCAGCATTTTTAGGTGTGGCTTGGCTGAGTGGGTCTTTAAATTTCGATTACAGTGCGATTACCACTCAAGAATTGCCGAGAAATTTGCAGTTAATCCTGCTAACAATTTTGCTAATTGGGTTGGGAATTAAAATTCCCTTGGTGCCGCTGCACACTTGGCTACCGGATGCTTACGTCGAAGCTTCGCCAGCAACAGCAATTTTGCTGGGAGGGATTCTGGCGAAGTTGGGAACTTACGGTTTAGTACGGTTCGGCTTACAGATGTTTCCCGAAACTTGGTCGATTATAGCTCCGGTTTTAGCGATTATCGGGACTGTGAGCGTGATGTACGGTGCTTTGAGCGCGATCGCCCAAAAAGACATCAAGCGCATGGTAGCCTATAGTTCGATCGGACACATGGGCTACATCCTCGTTGCCTGCGCGGCGGGTACGAAGCTGGCATTAATCGGTGCTGTCGGGCAAATGGTAAGCCACGGCTTGATTTTAGCTTTGCTGTTTTACTTGGTAGGTATCATCGAAACCAAAGTTGGCACGCGGGATTTGGATGTCCTCAACGGTTTGATGAACCCGATGCGGGGCTTACCCACTGCCAGTTCCCTGTTAGTTTTGGGCGGTATGGCAAGCGCCGGAATTCCCGGCTTAGTGGGTTTTATTGCCGAATTTTTAGTATTTCAAGGTAGTTTTTCAGCATTTCCAATTCCAACTTTACTGTGCATTTTAGCCTCCGGGTTAACAGCAGTTTACTTTGTAATTCTGCTCAACCGCACCTGTTTTGGGAAGTTGGACAATGCTACGGCTTACTACCCTCCAGTTACGTTTGCTGAAAATATGCCGGCGCTGGTTTTGGCGGGCATCATTTTTGTGTTGGGAATTCAACCTGCTTGGCTGCTCAAGTGGAGCGAATCTACCACAAATGCAATCGTCGCTACTCTGCCGGCGGACAGAAATGCCCAAGTAGCTATTAGCTATCCCGGTGAACATTTGGCGATTTCCATCGCGTCTACACAACAAACAAAGTCCGCCGACGCTAACTAAGAGAATCTACTTGTTACCAGGCTCTGCCTGGTAACGCAAATCCGGAGGCTAAGCCTCCTATTTTCCAGTTCTGGCATGGATATCGGTTCCCAAGCAAAGCCGGAGAACCAGTTAAAGAATTGCACCTTTTTGCAATAATTCAAAATATTTAGATTCAGTCAATCAAAGGAAAAAACAATGGTACAAACCCCTAATAAACCAGCAACTAAACTACCTCCTTCCAAGCACGAATTTGCGGAAGTAATTCACAGGCTGGAAGCTGGCGGCGCGATGATTCCAGATACGCCGGAAAATCTGATGCAAATCATCGCTATTTGGAAAGCTTACGCAGTGCCGATGGACTTTTACTGGCGCGATTTGCTTTACATCGCCGAACGAGTATTTTTGCACCCACTTCCCTTCTTTAAATACTTTTTACCCCAAGAGTATTTAGATTTACAAAATCACTATGCAGGCGACGGTGCAGATTTGCGGATATGGCGCGGGACTGGAAGCGTTCACCCCGAACTTTTGGAGTTCATGGAGAAGGGAGAAACAGGCAAATTGCCACGGCTTTTTCACCATTTGTGGCACGATCGCATTAACATGGAATTTGCGGAAGAGTGCATGAGGTCAATGCTTTGGCACCGTGGCTTGTACGTGCCGACCAATCAATTCGATCCTTATTTGGACAGTGACGAATATAAGGCTAATGCCGATCGGGCAATTAAAGCTTACTTCAAAAAAGACCCGTTCATGCTGGCACTGCACAAAGCATTTCCAGAAATGTTTTTAGAACAGTGCCGCCAAATGTCTTATTACAGCAATCTCGGTTTATTCTGGGAAGTCATGGCGCCGGTGTTTTTTGAGGTTTCCGACTTGTACGACGAAGGGAAAGTTACCACAGTCCCGCAGGCGATGGATTTCCTAGTAAATGGCATATTTGCGATCGCCGGTCGCCCGATTTACCACCACGTTCAAATTGACGGTGAAACCTACGAAATCATCCCGAAATCTAAAGGTTTCACTTGGCTTTACGAAGCAGCGCTGCCTTACGTGGAAGCTGTATTTTACCGCACTTCCCCGTTCCGTGGCACCAAATCTTACAACGCTCAAGCTAAGGAAGTTCCTGACGACCAAAAAGACTTTCACTTCGGAGTGCTTTATGCAGACAAATTCCCTGTAGGTACGGCGGGGATTCCGCCGACTTTGCTAGCACAAGATATGCTGCATTTCCTGCCGCCTTATTTGATGGATTTCTACAAACAGCGCTGTCGCGGCGAAGATGATATTCTGAATCAAATTGGGGTGACATTTCAGCGATCGATGTACTGCGTAACTTCGGCGGTGATTCAAGCTTTGCGTACTGCTCTTTTGTATCCTTTAGATGACCCGAATCCGAAGCATTTGAAGGCAAATCGGGCTTTCTTTGAGTCTCAGATCGATCGCTTCTGTCGCCCGGAATACGGCATGAAATATGCTGCGAAGCTCAAGAATATTCAGACTTCGGATTACAGGTAAAGGATGTTTGTGGGAGGCATCTTAGCTGAAAAGTTCGCCAGTCCGTTAGCCAGGGGTTTAAACCCCTGGCTCAGAGCTGCGAGTCGGTTGAAACCGACTGGGAAAAATGAAAGCTTTTTTAAATCGTTTCAAAAGTCCTATAATATTAAGCTACTTGGCGTCATAATTATTCCTCTCTCTCTTCTTTTCCTCTGAGTTCTCTGCGTTCTCTGCGGTTTAATCATTCCCATACAACCGGAAACGATCTAACCAATAACAAATAACCAATAACTATGGACAGTAACGATCTAGCCAAATATATCGAAGCAAAGGACGGGATTTCCAAACCTTGGCTGTTGGTGCAACTGCGGCTGAAAAAATTGCAAGAAAGGCGATCGGAGATTTCTGCTGAAGAGTATATGACAGAACTTACTGACCTTCACAAAGATTTAATGAATCTGGGGGAATGGTGGCTGGGAATCGAGGATGAGGTTTTCTAGGCGATTTGAAGAATGCTAGGTGCGGGGATGGGTTCACCTTCTTCCTGCCAAGCTTCTAGATACATTTCGAGCACTTCTTCGCCATGTCGGATGGCTTCTTCGCGGGTTTGGCCGTGGGTACATGGCATGACAACGCGCTCGGCAAACTCTGGAATTGTCACGAGGAAAAGTTGATCCTCGTCAGACCATTGGACGATCATACTGTATCGGTTCATGAATCTTCCTCCTTTAACTTGTCTAGTTCGGCTAACAATATTGCCAACTGCTTCTCTCTCATAGCGTGGCACATCATCTCCGTCTTTGCCTGGAATTGTTAATGTCTTCCCAATCAAAGGGTGCTGCCATCTTTCATGGCTGCCTTTTCCGCGTTTTGGCAAATAAATAAAGCCCTCACGGGTAATCTGAGCTTTTAACTCGCGAATTTTTCTAGGCATGGTGATTGTCCATTTTCTACCTCCATTTTCTCACTTAGCCATTTATTTTAATTTTTCCTTTGCCCATTCTCGCAGTTGCTCGTCGGGGCGATCGCACTTTAAAATTTCTCCATCAAATCTTTTTCTTGGGCATAGACATCTCGTAGCTGTTGCAGCGCGGCCCCAGAAATGACCGATTTAACAGTAGCCACCAGTTGTCCCCACTCCAGCAATCTGTCAACTGAAACAGCTTTTTTGAACTTGTGGGTGTAGAATTTCGTCCAAAATGCCGGTGCTTGCTTGCTTTTCCAGCGTTTGTACCATCTGCCAAAATCTTGAGGAGCGATCGGCTTTACTGCTAAAATCGGGGGAAAATCGGCGTAGCTGACAAACCGACTGATGCCTTTGGCGTGAACGTACACCATGTAACGACAGCATTCGATGCGGTAAATCTCGTCTGCTGCGATATTAAACAGGAGTGCAACTGTTTCTTCTGTGACAAATCTCGCCAGCGGATGCAGGATGGGAGATTTATGAATTATTCTCGATTCTGCGATCGTCCGCGATTTTGCCGGAGTTTCTGATATCATGGCTAGTACACCTCTGGATATGGTTAGTAGACTTCTGGATATGGCAAATGCACTTTTTGATAGAAAGAAATAATCTATCCAGATTAGGTTTTACAGACGATCGCCCTTTAGTTTTCCAGGCCGGGGGGCGATCGGCTTTTTAGATGAATTTATTGTAAGGTGTTATAGCACCCATTGTCAAGCATGGGTTTAGTAAGAATTAAAGTCAGAGAACTAGCCGCAGAGAAAGGTTGGACATTCAAGGAAGTTTCAGAACGTTCTGGAGTGGTGTACAACACTGTCAAGCATTATGCCCGCTGTCCCGGGCTGACAACGGTTGACTTTACTTTGCTGCTGAAATTAGCTCGGACTTTTGATGTGATGATTGAGGATTTGGTTGAGGTTTTGGAGGAATAGGTCGATCTGCCTTTCCATGTTTCTACTATAAACTTTTTTGTTGCGTCTTGTCAAGACGCGCTTAAGCATTTTGCATCGCAGCTAAAAGCTCAGCTTAAAGGTGCTAAGATTTAATCCAAGTTATTAATCTCCCGTTACCTTTGCGACAATCAAGCAATTTGGTTCGGGGCCTCGGATTCATCTGTCGGATCGATCTAAAATCTAAAATCTAAAATCTAAAATCTAAAATTGGATGACTAGAGCCAGTACCGCCATCGGGGTGAGCCCCATCATCAAGGAAATTGTGCAGAAAAAGGCGCTAGCAACCCGACTAACGCTGAAGGAAATTATCTATGTCGGGATGCTGGCGATTGACGATTTGGACGAAAAGCGCCTGCAAGAGTTGGCAGATAAGGTGCATCAGATGCAGGTGAATGGTGAAATTTGAGGGGATGAGGGCGATCTCACTTCGGGTGAAGTAAGGCAAGGGCGCTCCTATGGAATTCGTCTACTGAAACAAATTCTCATTTTTCTACCAATAAATTGGGGTTTTCTTCTCCTCAACAGGAGCGTTCTCCGATCTAGTATTTGTACCCGTTTCGGTGATCTTAGCCCCACACAGTCTGCTCAAATCAACTATCGTGCTATCGGAGCGCTGATAAAAACAAAAAGGTCGATCGTTGGATTGAGCATGGGGTGGAGCAAAAATAGCAGGCATGGAAAAGCGCTCAGAAGACTGCCTCGGCATGGGGGATACTGGAACTTTCATCTCGGTGGTTTCCTGTGACGGTTTTGCATCGGCTGCGTCGGCTGTTACCATTCCTGACAGTAGCAGAAATGCCACCGAAAGCAGGAGGAGATTCGAGTGTTTCATATTACTTTTCGACAATCTTGCTTCTCAGACTATTGACAAATCCCAGCACTTCGGCTTTATCGGGTGGATTGACCCTATTTTTATCGAGAGCTTGGGATATATCATTAGCAAAAGCATTAAATTCACTGTCCGTCAAACCTCCATCCATTCCACTATGGGAAAGCTTCATAGTCCGCCCTGTATAAACACAAGGCCCCCCTGCCGCTTGGCAGAATTGATCCACTAACAACTGACGCAGCCTCTGTTGTGAGTTTGTGCCCAAGCCAATAAAGTATTTACCAATTAGTGCGTCAGCGAATATGAAAGTTGCTGAATCATCAATGACTTTGGCGATCGCGTTGTAGCCTCCCAGCCTAGTGTAGAGAGAATTTCCTCCGGGAACTTGTGCAATCAGATCTGTAGTTACTTTTTCTGCTGATTCTTGTGCTGACATCACCGGCGTAGAACGAGCGAAACTAGGGCTTAATCTGAAAGTAGTCACTACTATGACTGTGATACAAATTAATGTCAACAACATTGCCAAAGATTTACTGAGTTTCATTGAAAAATCTCTAATTGTGATGGTAAATTGAATCGTCAGCACTCGCTCATTTACAGAGACATAGGGTTAAGAAGCCGGCAGCCGATGTCTAAGCTAAACTCAACTTTGTCTCTAGCTCGGTGCGATGATGGAGAGCGATCGCTCTCCACATCAATTGATAACTTTACCATCAAATCATCTTACGGTAGATTTTGTAATATTTCTTAGATAACTCAGCATTTGCTGATTGATGGACTTCACATTGTGTTGCATTTTGTCAAAACGCGCTTAAACAAGTTTCATCGCAGCTAAAAACTCAGGTTAAAAGTCCTAAGATTTAATCGAAGTTATTAATCTCCGGTTAGTTTTGTGACGAGAACCCGTACAGCCGTTGGAGTCAGCCCCATTATCAAGGATATTGTGTAGAAAAAGGCGCTAGCAACCCGACTAACCCTCAAGGAAATCATCTATGTCGGGATGCTGGCGATTGACAAGCTAGACGAAAAGCGCTTGCAAGAATTGGGTGATCGGGTGCATCAGATGCACGTGAATGGGGAGATTTGAGGGGATAAGGGCGATCGCCCTTTTGGTAGAGTGAAAAGGCTGAGGGGGTGACAAAGAGGTTTAGGAGATAGACCGAATAAGGTTTGCAGCCCGCATACCTTGTTGATAAAAGCGACGTTTATTTCGAGTTAACTGGCGTTTACTGTTCCACCTCCCAAGAATATTGTTCGAGATAATTAACCCACTTTTCTCCATCTAAGCCAACACCAAATGTACTC